>CAZPPY010000043.1:0-7990 GCA_964588575.1 uncultured Candidatus Saccharibacteria bacterium | reverse complement strand
ACCCACGACCTCGGCGTCCCGAACGCCGCGCGCTACCAAGCTGCGCTAATCCCCGAACGTGCCTATTGTAACAGATATGGCAGCATATGGCTATCTGTCATACCTATCCGTTGAGATCTACATTGACATAATGTATTATGGATTACACTGTAGTCCACTTGGATGACAACAGCTCGGCCAAAGGAGTCAAGCCATGGCAGATGACGCACTTTCAGTCGGAACATGAGCGGCAGTAGCCGGTCACCAGCTTCATCGCTATACGCGAAGGAGGCAACATGGGATTTGCCATTTCTGGCGTTCTATTCTATATCGCAGCCCTGCTGGAATTTCTCGGAAACAATCCCCTGCTCGGCGCGATGTTCCTGTCGCTCGGTGCGCTATACACAATTTTAGGCATAACGCGGCGCAAGGACGACTGAAACGGCTTTGGAGATTAGCCGCTAACTCCTCGGGAGATCCATATGCTGGTCGTCACAACGACGTCCAAGCCATGTGGTCTCCCTATTTTATTTTGACATTTCGGGGATAGAGGACAGCGTCGGGGCTTCGCGCCCGACTATATCCGCTTCTTCGTTACTCGGTGCAAGCACCTGCGTGACTCAGTCGCTACACGAACCTCTCGTTCGCTTTGCTCACTCTTCCGGAGGTTCGAGCCGTTCTGGACCATACAAAAAGACCCTAGTGAAGAGGGTCTTTTTGTATGGTCGGGGATAGAGGACTCGAACCTCCGGCCTCCTGGTCCCAAACCAGGCGCGCTAGCCAACTGCGCCAATCCCCGGATGTGAGTATTTTAACAGATTAAAGCCGACAATACTACTGTCCTTGCAATTTGGGTAAATTTGTATCAAAATAACAGATATGTTCCCTTTTAGAAAGCGGCCAGAGGCAGTGCCTGATCCAGCTGACCTCGATCTGCCTCCGACAACCCAAGCGGCCGTCGCCGAGTTGTCTACACCCGAATACTCGCACACAACAAAATACCTTGTCGATTCTTTGCGTTCTAACTACGGCACATACTGGCGCAACGTGTTCCGTGCCGATGTACCCTTCGTCGGATTGGTGCTTCAGGATGGCACAATGTTGTGGTCATTTGAGTGCGCCACACCGACGCATCTACGCACCGTCAGCGATATTCCACTGTATCAGCCCGCCACGTCGTTTACGTACAACCAGAGCGTCGAAATCATAGCCGATGGCACGGAGCTCGGGCATGCCGATAATGCCCGCGAACTCGCCGAACTATGGTATAGGTCAGGCGTCAGTCGGGATACGCCGCTTCGTATACTTGCTGAACATCCGCGCTTCGGCGGGGCGGCCGAAACACAGGGACTCTTTGATTTTGAACAGGCAACGTTTGTAGATTTTGGCCGAATGTTCAACCTCGAACACCAGGGCTACTAGCCGTTGCTCGCTACAATATGATTCGGATATATTCAGCGGATTGCGCCAATCCGTTGTCAGTCGAAGACACCAGCAGCGCGTTAAACTGACACGGGCCGTTTGTCTCTAGCTCGTTGCGCGTTTGGTAGTCATCACGCCAGCGCTTGACGACGCCGTCATATGCAATACCCAAGCTGGAATCCAGCACACCGCACATGCCGACATCAGTCATGTGTGCGGTACCGCCCGGCAAAACCCGCGCATCAGCAGTCGGTACATGCCAATGGTCGCCGATTACCATGGTCACGCGTCCATCGAGATAGTGGCCAATAACTACTTTTTCGCTGCTGTAATCACCGTGAAAATTAACAACCGTTGCGCCCCTGTTACGGGACTTTTCACGGTCCAGAATTTCGTCAATTTTTTGCAATGGATTATCAATCAGCTTATCGGCGTCACGCCCAACAACATGGCCGACCAGGCTGATCACCAGCACATCGCCCTTTGTGGTTTTGGTGTATTTATAGCCAAGGCCCGGCTCGTCGGGATAGTTCGCCGGCCGAATGATCGGCTGGTTCGGATCGCTCAATTGTGGAATGATTTCTTCCCGCTTCAGGCTCCAATTGCCACCGCTGCAGAAATCGACGCCGTACGATCGAAGCAATTTGAAATCTTCCGGCGTAATGCCCTTACCTTCGGTCACATTTTCGCTTTGCGCAACGACGAAATCCACGGCGCGTTCGCGGCGCAACTTTGGCAGCACTTTCTTGACCGCCTGCATGCCCATCTCGCCCATAACGTCGCCGACATAGAGAATATTCATGCGCTCGCCTTTCGCTTTGCTGCCAGCGTGTCCGGCACGGCAGTGAAGAGTATTTCCGTCCAGCCATCGACATCAGCTTCAGTGACGTCATATTCCGCCTGATAGGCATTTTCTACGCTTCCGTGAAGCGCCGCATTCCAGTTAAATCCAAGATTTGTAGCGACGTCACGGACTACTTGTTCAGATGGTCCCTCGATCTCGATGAGCGGCTGGATCCACGGCCATTCGTCCAGCTCAATCTGCACGTCATGAAGCGTCCAGCTTTCGCGCTTCGTTTCCTGGTAGGATTTTCGGACAAGGCCAATCGCCTGGAGAAACTGGTCTCCGGCGTCGAAAGTATCAATCACCAGGTTAACTTCTTTAGTACCGTGCGCCGTGCGGTCGTTCAGCTGCTTATAACTCATGGTGATTTTATCGCCTTCATCACGGACCCGCACCCAGCCGTGTTTATCCTGCAGCGGTTTGCTGGCAAAGTCATACGTCTTGCGGCGCATCAGGCGCATCGGTTGTTCGCACGTCGCACCGAGTTCGCGGAGCTTTGCACGAATAGCGTCGTGGTCAACTGCCAGGAACTTTGCTTCAATTTCAGTATTCATGAGCGGGCACTACCTCTTAGTCTGGCTTTACTATACCATCCGGGCGCATTTTCTATAGTGCCGTACCGTTTTGCTCTTTGATGAGCCCCAGTACGTCCGCTATCAGCTGTTCTGGCGCTACTGCCCGAATGGTAAACATGCCAAGCTTTTGCGCAGGCGGTATGCACTTTTCCTGATCATCTATGAGCAACACTTCTTCCGGCGCAAAACCAAGCACATCAAGCGCCGTCTGGTATATCTGAGGCTCTGGCTTCACAGCGCCCACCTCGCACGACAACACCACCGGATCAAAGCCGTAGTAGTTCCCGCGGCGGGCAATTTCCTCTGCTTCGAATGTATGAATGTTGGAAAGTATGCCAGTCCGTATGCCGTGCTCGCGCAATAGTGCAGCCAATGCATACACCGGCTCCGAGCGGGCGAACGCAGCCTCGTTTGCCGCCAGCCAGTCAGCCTCAGTCATAACCAGATCGGAGCCGGCCAACTGCCCGAGCGCCGCGAAGAAATCGGGCACGGCTATCTCACCTTTTCGCAACCGAAGATGCAGCGGCTCATAGGCATCGCGCATAATTTCCGTGCCATAAAAATCAGCAACAATGGCAAGTGCGGAATCTTTCCTACCAGCCTCCGTTAGTACGCCGCCATAATCGAATAACACACCTTTAATCATGCAATGTCTTTTGGATATTGCACCTGTTATAACACAACCCCGGACGGTAGTGCAAAAGACCGGACGGCGCGCTCAGGCAATTTAGTCGATGCGATAGAAATTCGTCTCGACCAGTTTCTTCAGCGGATTCCACATTTGGCGAGCGCGCTTATGCGTCAAAGTACTTAACTTGATAAGTATTAACACAAGCATCGTCAGGCCGGTGCAGATCAGTGACCGCACAATGTGCAGGACAATCGTGTCCTGGATCTTCAGCGTCAGTATGAAGCCTAGCGTGATCGAGAAGAGGATCATCATGATCTGCCACTCGTTGGAGTAGACTTTATTGGCTGCCTGCATGCTGAAATTGGTTCGATTCTGCTGGTTTGAGACCAGTGCTTCAAGCAGCTTCTCGACACGGTCGCCATCCTCGCCTTTGTGGTCAACACAGAACGAAATCAATTCTTCGTATTCTTTTTCACCGCCGCTTGGCCGCCTGCTGCGGAGCTTGGCCTTGATGTATTCCACCACCATTTCCTGAAGCTGGTTTCGCTGCTCGGATGGCAGCTTTTTCAACTTCAACACCAGGCTGAACAATGCGTTTGCTTCGGCGCGCACGATGCGGTGCAAATCATCGATGCGTGCTTTTTGGGCACTCAGTATCGGTGAAATGTAAAAGCCGTACAGGAATGAATTGACCGAAAAAAGCGCCAGTGCGGCGGGGTCGTATTTAGCGCCCGGAATGACGTACGAAAGTACAAAGTAGAGGACTAGAAAAAACCAAAAGTAAACGCTGAGACGAATCCGGTTCAAGAGCAGCGAAGATAGTGCATGCATGCCGTCAGTATACGGCATAAGCGGTTTTGCTGGCTAGCGTTCTGCACCTGCCCTGTGCCCTAAATTACTTGGCGAACTCGACGGCGCGGGTTTCGCGGATGACATTCACTTTGATCGTTCCCGGATACTGCATGCTGGACTCAATCTTGGTCGCAATGTCACGTGCCAGGCGGATGGCAGAAAGGTCGTCGATCTGCTGCGGCTTCACGAATACGCGGACTTCACGGCCGGCGCTGATGGCGTAAGATTTCTCGATACCCGGGAAGCCGTTGGCCACGTTTTCCAATTCTTTCATGCGCTCGGCAAAGTTCTCTGCGGAGATATTGCGCGCACCCGGCCGGGCAGCACTGACAGCATCCACCACACGGAGCACCAATGCCTCGACGGTCGTTGCTTCCACGTCATCGTGATGCTGCTCGGCAGCCAGCGCAACCGCCTCCGGCGCACCATACTTGCGCAGCATTTCACCGCTAATATGGTGGTGCTTGCCTTCCATTTTGTGTGTCAATGCTTTGCCAATATCGTGCATCAGCGCGGCGTACTTAGATGTCGTCACATCGGCACCGACTTCTTCAGCAATCAGGCCGGCCATATGCGCCATTTCAGTCGAATGCTTCAGCACGTTCTGGCCATACGATGTTCGGTACTTCAGCTCACCAAGCAGGTGCAATAGCTCCCGCGGCACGCCGATCACGCCCACTTCACGCGCAGCATCCTCGCCGGCGCGGACGACTTCTTTTTCGACATTCTTCTGGGCTTTTTCGACCACTTCTTCGATACGTGCCGGATGGATACGGCCGTCTTTCATCAGCATTTCCATCGCCTGCCGGGCAACTTCGCGGCGCACCGGGTCAAAGCTGCTCAGAACCACATAGCCGGGTGTGTCGTCCACCATGATATCCACGCCGGTTGCGCGCTGCAGCGCCTGGATGTTGCGGCCTTCCTTGCCGATAATCCGGCCCTTCATTTCCTCGTCTTCCAGCTTCACGCTGGTCACGGTCCGTTCGGCCGTCACTTCACTGGCCATGCGCTCCATTGCAGAGGTAATGATCACCGCCGCGCGCTCATCGGCATCTTCACGCGCTTCGTTCTGCAGCTTGGCGATCAAGCCGGTCAGGTCGTTGCGGATATCCCGCTCGGTCATCTGCATCAGCTTCTCGGCCGCTTCGGCTTTGCTCAGTTTGGCGATCTTTTCCAGCTTCTCCTGCTGCTTGGAGCGGATACTGCGGATTTCGTCTTTCAGCTTCTCTGCCTCATCTTCACTTTGGCGCAAAGATTCGGTGCGCTTGTCCAGCGCGTCCAGCTTCTTGTCCATCGATTCTTCGCGGGAAACCAAGCGCTGCTCCAGATCCTTCAGTTCGCGGCGGTGCGTCTGCTCTTCTTTGCGCGCCTCTTCCAGCGCCTTGTGCGCGTCATCGCGCGCCTGGCGGAGCAGCTTGTCTGCCTCATGCTTGGCCTGTTCCAGCTCTTTCTTCGCGGCATCCTCGGCCGCACTCTGTTTCTGTCTCACGTAGTAGAATGTGCCTCCGGCACCTGCGCCGGCACCAACACCCACACCTACTAGTGCAAGCACTATGGTAATTGCTTCCATATTGTTCCTTCCTATCTGTAGATAAGTGAGCAGGCAGCACGTCCTGTGGGCATCGCTATCACGTCTCTAGCCCTGGCACGTACTTCCCACCTTATCAACGAATCAAATTAAGTTAACAAGTTATGTATCGATGGACCGTAGCTCCGGCAAATGTGTCTTTGCTAACGTATCCTTAATCAAAACTATACGCTTTTTTGTCAAGGGTGGTCAATGCCTTGCATATCACTCAGTTTTAGGAATATCGCTGGATGAAAGACGAGCAAGCTAATATGCGATAATTATGCATAAGAATAACTATGCTTTCCGATAAAAGTACCAAATATTGGCTGGCCACCATACGAAGCGGCGACCCCATACGAACATGCAACGGTACCGACTACCTAGAGCGGTGCATGAGCACAACAATTACTGATATCAATTGGGGAACGTCGCGCTTGCCATGATCTCAGTAAAGGTGTTGAGTGCTGCCTGGTCAGTGGAGTAAGTAGTGAACTACATAGGGCGTTCCGCCAGGAAATAGAGCTCTATTGCCTCGTATGACGGTTACATGATACGTACCGAAGCTGTTCTGCATAGTTGCGGTGTAGGCATCGAGACCATTGATGTTCGATGCACTACCTGTCAGTGTCATGTCACCTGGGGCAGCGCCGCGTGGATCAGCAACTCGATAACAGAGCGCTGCTAGCCAATATCCCACTGATAGAATAGTTCGCCGTTCCATGGGCCATACCGCAGGTAGAAGATGCCTGAACCAACGTCTCTGAGGCCAATGTCGCCGACACCGTCATGGTTGAAATCTCCTGCGATCGCCTGGTAGGTAGTGCTGGCATCCCATTGGTACGTATTTTGGGTGCCAAAGCTTGGACCGTAACGGAAGTAGAAGAGTCCACTGCTCGTATCGCGCAGACTGATATCGGCCTTGCCATCACCATTGAAGTCGCCAGCCAGCGATTGGTAGCCCGCACCTGGGGCCCAGGAGTAGGTGGTTTGGGTGCCAAAGCTTGGACCGTAACGGAAGTAGAACGTACCCGTCGAGGTGTCGCGTAAGCCTAGGTCAAGTACTCCATCACCATTGAAGTCGCCAGCAATGGGTTGGTAGCCTGATCCGGGAACCCATGAGTACGTTGTCTGAGTGGTAAAGCTCGGGGCATACCGAATGTAGAAAATGCCAGAATTCGTATCGCGAAGCACGAGATCCGCCTTGCCATCACCATTGAAGTCGCCAGCCAGCGATTGATATGACGTACCCGGAGCCCAGCCGTACGTCGCTTGCGTGCCAAAGCTCGGACCGTAGCGCATGTAGAATATGCCGCTATTAGTATCCCTTAGCGCCAAGTCAGCAAGGCCATCACCATTGAAGTCGCCAGCCAGCGATTGGTAGCCTGATCCGGGAACCCAGGAGTATGCGGTCTGCGTGGTGAACGGACTGAAGTGCAGGTAGAACTTGCCGTCGGTGACACCGCGCAGCCCGACATCTACTTGCCCATCGCCGTTGAAATCGCCGACTGATGATTGGTAGCTGGGGCCAGCCGTTGAGGCATAGGTTGCCTGAGTCGAGACATCAAAGGTTGGTCCATAACGGAAGTAGAACATGCCTGTTGCGGTATTCCGGAGCGCGAGATCCGCCTTGCCGTCGCCGTTGAAGTCGCCGACCGACGACTGGTAGTCAGCAGTGTTATCCCAGCTGAAAGCCGTTTGGGTCGCTACGTCAAAAGTCGGTCCGTACCGAACGTAGAACATACCCGTTGCAGTGTTCCGTAAGGCGACATCCACTTGGCCGTCGCCGTTGAAGTCGCCGACCGACGACTGGTAGTCAGCAGTGTTATCCCACTGAAAGGTTGTCTGCGTATCCGAGCCAAAATTCGGCCCGTACCGAACATAGAACATGCCGCTATGCGGGTCGCGCAAGGCCACGTCAACCTGATTGTCGTGATTGAAATCGCCGACTGCCGCTTGGTAGTCAGTGGAATTGTCCCAGGTGAAGGTCGTCTGATTGGTGAAGCTCGGTCCGGGTCGGAAGTAGAACATGCCGGTGCTCGTGGTGCGTAGCGCGAGATCTGCCACATGGTCACGATTGCAGTCACCCATGAGGGCGCCTATTACGCCAAGCAACTGAC
>CAZPPY010000042.1:0-8197 GCA_964588575.1 uncultured Candidatus Saccharibacteria bacterium | reverse complement strand
GTCACAGTTCTTCGATACAAGAGAATTTGACCACTTAGCGTATCTAAGTTACGAATCGAAAGTGTCCTCGCTTTCCGTAACCGATGGCCCCACAGATTATGAGAGCCTGAAGACCATACCTGGTAGTAAGCGGTCCCTTATGCGGGGAGCCTTTATGCTCAAAGGCCTACACCCTGAAATGCGGCAACTAACAACACCTGAATTACTCGCTGAGCTGGCAATACAGGGAGCTATTCCTGCCGAGATATCGGAAACAGCCACAGCCATTTACGATGTGCTTAGCACACGGCCGATACCTATTGAGAGATTGAGACAGCCGGCGATGCGATGCGGCGCATGGATAACCGATCTACTGGTAGACGTAGATAGAGAAGTTACTAAGAGGTTGCCTCGCACGTACTTGGAACTACTGGATGTTGCAATTTCTTCCCAGGGCGCAAGTGACCTTACTGAGGCGCAAAGCAATGCCGCCGTACTGACAGAGCCACACCGCAGATGGGTAGCGTCATATCTGCTTGCGAAGAACACCACTTTGCCGCGAGGCGCTGCGGATGCAATCAGGGACATCTACGGGAATGGCTATAGCGGAAGGTTGATACGTGATGCCCTTAGCGAACGTGCTCAATAGACTAAGTCTTAGCGCCCATTATCCTTACTACTCGTAACTCTTTATGGCAACATTCTAATTCAATAAATCCGGTGTTGCTTATCGTGCCGCGCGGCAAGCTATTTGTACGCAGACGTTGTAGTTTTATGAGCATCGTTCGTATGGCACCCCCATGAGATACCACCAGAATAGTCTTACCGGCATTTTCCTGAGCAACTTTTTCAAGCGCACCTATTATCCTTTGAGAAAGCGCATCATCATTCTCGATGTCAGGGCTATATTTGAATCTCCATTGTTCTTCCTCAGATAGAGCATTGAACTTGCTTCGAACACTATCGGCGAGCTCATCTAGAAATTTCTCCGACTTACCATCATATTGTCCGAAGTCCCGCTCCCGTAGTGCAACGAGCCTATGTCTATGAGGGACAGCTTTGCCCGATATGATTTTAGCCGTTTGAACTGCCCGTTTCAGATCTGAACTGTATACCTCGTCAAATACGGTGTCTGCCAACTGCTCTTTAGTTGCGTTGGCTTGCGTAATGCCGAGCTCAGTTAAAGGAGGGTCCACGTGCCCGCTGGTTATGTAGTCTCGGTTGTGCGTCGATTGGCCATGGCGAACAACATATAATTTGCAGGTCTTCATTGCCCCTTTTCCCTATATGATAAGGCGCTTGACAGGGTCTTCTTCTTTCTTATGGCGGTCTTTCCAATACTGATACATAGGCGCGTCGTAGAACTTGTCTGCGAGCCAGGCGTCGTCACCCTCGTCCATCGCAGCTAGAAACTCTTTTTGTTTTTGTAGTGTATGTCCTTCATCTTTGTATATGTCACCCAGCTCATACGGCACCGTCTCAAAGGACACCTGGTAGCCCTTCCCAAGCACCTTATTGCATAAAAAGGAGAGCCTCTCAATTCTAAAGGCGGTTGTTATGAAAATAATCCTTCGAATGCTATGTGGCTTAAAAACGAGGTTTTTCAGGAAGTACAGATTTGAAATAGTATCCCTCGACTCCCCTTCTTTGAGAATGGAGCTGGGCGGACAGCCACGAGAAATCAAGTATCTCTCCTGTTCATCACTTTCTTTAAAAGGCTGTTTTATGCCTTCGTCGTCATACTTAAGCGCATGGTCACCAGAGAGGGCGATGTAGGGCGCCAAGCATGTATCCAGTAGTTCCAGCGCTTTGTCCAGGCTTGTATAAGCATACGACGGGAACTTCCACGTTCTGAAATCAGGCTGTGATCCAAGTACTACTATGGCATCATACCCATGCATATCAGAAAGTATAGACCACAGTTTATAGTGGACTCAACTCAAGTAGCAGTCGACTCGGTCTGTTTGCTCAGTTGCTTGCAGTGGAAGGGGTTCTGCGACGGGTCCATTGTCTAGAATCATCCTAAAACAAGAGAAATCACCAGAAGGTAAAACTTAGCGGTTCACCTCCCAACGGGAACGGCTTGCAACAGATCTACATCACAAAGAATCTTATACCATTGATTGCATTCCGATAAGATATGGTTCCAGTTCGAAGTGGGCCGGTTTACCGTCCAAAATTAGTAACTGGTTAGCAGAGCTAGCATAATCTTATTCCAATTGGAGCTTAATTACGGCTATATAAGGTGCAATAAGTTTCTACATAGTAACTGGCTAAAATCGACTAGGCTACGCCAATAACCATCAAGTGAGCTATCAGTTGTTTTGATACTCTCGTTCTGCTCGATGAGAGAGATGTGTTTGTTATTGGGAGTGGGAAAAGGGCGTAAACTTCAGGCAATTGTCGACAGCATCTGTTTGCTGAAGGTGGAGATTTGAAATAGGCTCATCGTAGCCCCATTAAATAGTTGCGTACACTACTACCGAGTCCTTTTTGATACTCGCATTGAACCGCCGTAAAACCCGGAATTCTTTCTTCTGATTTTTGGATTAACCGTTTTGTGAACACCGGCATGCCATCGAGCCTATCCTTGATAGGCAGTCCCAAGAGTGTACACATAATCTGCTTGTGATTCGGTGCCGTATCTTCATCTTGCACAGCGTCTTTGATGAGCTCCACAAGCTCGTCGGGCACAGTAAAAGATATAAGGTTATAGACATCTGGAATACGTTTCTTGGTAGCGATAAACGTGGTGGGTATTCCCCGTATTGCTTCTGGGCAGCGGAAACCGCCGTCCTCGGCTACAATTGTAAGTTTCTGTGGCTTGCTGTTGATGCGTAGGAGCACGTCCAGTATTCCGTTCAGCGTGGCGCCCCTCCAAATCTCATCATCAACCAATAAGACATTCCCTAAGGGCATATCACGCCAATTGGCAAGCTGAGGGGCCATGACGGTATTATCAAAGAGTAGGGTTCTTTCCTTGTCTATGTGACGATAAATAGGCATGATTAGTTTGGCGGGAACCGCTCTGCCAATTCCCTTGTATACCTCTCCAGTGATGTGAGCGGTTATCTGTCCGGAGTCGCTGGCGGCAACGATGAAATCAAACGGTTCGTTGTTTAGGACGACCGCCTGGATAGTTTGTACGAATGCCGTTAATGATTCGTGTCCTGATTGACTTAAACTCATGTGAGTATCCTATTTAGCTAAAAGGTTTGTCTTGTGGGGTGTATTGCCAAAGGGTACACTGTCTGCATGATAATTCTGGTAGATATGGACAACACACTGGCTGAGTTTGACAAAGGTTTCTTAGACATCTGGAGAAAGTTGTACCCTAAGGAGTTTTACGTGCCGCTTGAGGATCGACGAACTTTCCATCCACACAAAGATTACCCGGAACACTTGCATGAAAAGATTCATGAGATCTGTCATGGCAAGGGCTTCATTCGTAACTTGGAGCCAACACCCGGAGGCATTGAGGCTGTAAATAGTATGATCGAGGAAGGCCATGATGTGCGTTTTTGCACCTCCTATCTCTTTGAATATGACAACTGCGTACTGGAAAAGTACCAATGGGTAGAGGCGCATTTTGGCGAGGAGGCCATTGAGCGCCTTATTATTACCCGCGACAAAACACTCATACGCGGCGACCTGCTGATCGACGACAAGCCGGAAATTAATGGCGTCGTTACGCCGACCTGGGAGCATATCGTATACGATCGCCCCCACAACCGGGAAATCATCGGCCGACGCAGACTGACATGGGCCAACTGGCGCGAAGTAATGTTTGCCAATGATGAGGCCGTAGGGGCACTAATAGCTTAAGGTACGGTTCCTGACTACACTTTGATTTCATTGCTGAACTGCCGGTACTTTGCTTCTTTGTACTCTTTGTAGCCCGGTATCAGCGCACATATACGATCCCAGTTGGGGTTTGTGCTCTTGTCATAGCGATTTGCTTTAGACTCGCCTTCGGGCATGTCTTGGTGGTATACATGTAGTCCGGGAATATACAACGGCTCGCATCTCCGGTACATTATCATTCTGTACGCGAAGTCGATGTCCTCAAACCCCCATCGCCCATCGTAGTCTTCACGGTAGCCTTCAATGCCCAAAGCCTCCTCACGCCTGTATAAGACGTTGCAGCCATGCATATAGTCCCATGGGTGCTCGAGGTCGGGTAACTGCTTCATCGCTGGTAGTCGGCGATCTGTCGCGAGCCCATAATTCGACGGGCTCGACGCTAGTGGTAGTTGGCCAAGCAGTGATGGGTTGTTGATTATGTCATCAGGGTTCACGGTGTCGGCCAACACAAAAACGCGTTCACATGTCGCAATTACAGGCTTATTGGCCCACTTCTTGATGGTTTTCTGAAGCGTGGCGAGGTACTTTCTGTTTGGAATGGTATCCGCATCCATCGAAACGATCCAGTCACCTTTTGCTAACCTAATACCTGCGTTCCTGGCCCGGCAAAGCGCGAAAGGATGAGGCAATTGTGGCTGTTGAATGAGGCTGATTGGTAATTTATCGCGAAACTGACGGTGGACAGAAGCAATTGACTCGTCGGCGCTGTTATTGTCGACGATTAGCAATTCCCATTCGAGCGCGTGAGGGTCTTGAGCTACAAAGCCCGCCAGCGTCTTAGCTAATAAGGGTGCGTTGTTGTGGCATGGAATAACTACTGATGTGGTCATGGAAACTTCTTAGCGAACGTGGCTGTTAAATTCCTCTATTGCTATTACGAGCTTATCGACGTTCTGGGTAGGTAGCGGACTGCGCGCCAAGTCTATACAATCCGCCAGCACTTCTTCACGCGCCCTGGCACCATCTATAATTTGGATTCCTTCGGCCTGAGCTAGGTTTCGATAGAAAGCGTTTTGCCGTTCAATACGAGCAGGATCAACCCAATATCCATCCAGTTTGGGAACTCGAGTTTCGTTCCTCATCTGAACGGTTTCAATATCTACGCTTACGTAGAAAGTGTTATCTGCTACGGGAAGTTCCCCACTGCATATTGAGGTTAACACCTTCTCCGTTAGGATACGGTATGCACGAGAGCCAATCAGATCGATTGCTCCGTAGCCTAAAGCTAGGGTTGAAATATAGCTGCGATCCATAATGACATGCTCGGCGATTTTACTTAGACCGATCGCGCCCATCATGCGCACTATTTCAATTGGAATGGATCTGCATCCGTTTTCGTAAACCGCGTCACCGTCAGTAAATGGCCGGAGCAAGTTCCTGCCAAACTCGGGCAGCTCGGGAACAACCCCTGCCTTTAGCTCTGCCGCCATCTGTCTGATGAGTGTTGTCTTTCCGGCGCAACACACCCCCTCTATGACTCGTATTTTTCCTGCCATACAAGTTATTCCCTGCTGGCTAAAGCCTTAATGAATGTTGCTTCAATCTCCCTCAGCTCGGCAGTGGCCCTGTTCATAATCTCGGGTATTAAGTTACGGGTCTTTTCTTCCAGGGCTCGCCTAATTGCAGTCTCCAGTTGAGTTGAGCTGAGTTCGCCTATGGTATAGGCAAGCGGCCAATTGAGGGCACGCATTTGCCTGATAACTTTTGCCCCTTCGGGTACAGGATCAATCACGACTGGTGGAGTACCATTACGAAGAGACAGTATTGATCCATGTAGGCGCGTAGTGATTGTTATATCCATATGGCGTATGACCGACTCGACCTGAGCAATGCTCAAAAGGCCGTATTTGTTGTGTGGCAGCTTGGTGTCGATGCGCACTGTAGCTGCACCTAGCTTACCAACGACCTCTTCGACTATCTGCTCTACTCTGTCATGCTGCTGGGTTGGGTATTCGCGCTGCCTACCGACATAAATTAGTCCGATGACGGGCACGGCCAGAGATGGCGTTGCAAGCGATATATCGGGCCGGATAATTGCCCCGGAGTCACGAGGTATGATCACGTCAAACTCTTTTGATAGGTCAGATGTTTCTACGATCGAAACGTTTAGTGCGATTCGCCTAATGCCTGAGAACCTTTTGATGAACGGCAGGATGTGCGATTCGGTCAGTGGGCCACACACGAAGACAATGGAATCATACTGGTTTGGGCTAACGGTATCGGTCTCCACCTCCTCGGGTGCTGATGGCTGTGCGACAGCTATATCGCACACAAATCCTGCCTTGGTAGCCCAAGTGATAGCCGACTGCTTCGCGAGCAGATCACCTGCAGTATTGTGCGGGAGATTAAATGAAAACCAGCCGGCAATTAGTATTCGGTGTTTAGTAATGCTCATTATGGCACTTCCTGTAAGGTTGCTAATATTATGGTGATTACGTCTAATCAGCCATGCCCCCACGTTGTTAGTTTTTGCCGTAGTTGACTATGTGCACACAGAGGGCGTACTGCTCTCTGTTCAAGCCTCGTGGCTTATACAAATAAATAAGGTCAAGGAAACACTCTCAGCCTCAGAACCACGATTAGTGTAAACCCATATGGACTCATGAGCAAGACTGTTACATTAATAAGTGCTTGATTTTCTGTTGCGTGGAAAATAAGGCACTGGATATCCTGTGGTTTTATTACTCTGAGCGGGAAAGGTATTCCATGGTTCAACTCCCACTAGGAATGCTCTTTACCAGATAAATCTCACAGAGTATGTCATACCACTGATTAATTTCAGATAAGATATGGTTCCAGTTCGAAGTGAGCCGGTTTTGTGGTAAACCCTTCGGAATGGAACACGCGATAGCAGGTTGCGATATTCCAACGGTTCGTGAGGATATATGCAGAGCCCGAGAATTTATTCCTTGAAGGTTACAAGCTTCTTGGGGTGAAACTGTGCTCCCGCAGGGTCACCGCCCTATTCACGTTTAGCCCGTCCGATAGGGCTGATCTTTAGTACCAGACTGTTTCTGTCTGGCGCACTATTCGGATTTAATGACAGGGTTGCGTAGGCGGCGTCGTGGCAGTACTACCGACACGGTCGGCGACCCAAGCGTTCGCGGCTGTATACCAGTCGGCGGCGTTGAGGTGCAGATTCATATCATGGCCGGAATTGGGCAAAACGTAACCCTCAAGGCAGGCGTTCGGGTTATAAAACGCTTGCTCCCGGTTGACGAGATTGCCGGCGCTGTTGCACGGAAGTAGTAACGAGCAGAAAATGCCGTCTTTCTGCCCATCGGCGGTAAGTACCGGCACATTGATCTGGAGCGTTTCTAACGGATTCTCGCCAGTCGCAAATGTGGCAAGCTCGCCGTCTGTACCAGTCTGCTTCAAAACTTCGTCTAGTCCTATTACCTGCGGGTCGGCGTCGGTAGTGTTATAGAAGGCACTGGCCCGCGACCCCGGCCGCGTTGTCACGTATCCCAGCGGTAACCCGCTGTCTGCAAACTTTGGATCGAGCGCAACCGGCCAGACCGCCGTCACAACACTGGCGACCCCGACCGGATTGAGGGTGTGCAGCCAGCCGCTGGCGATAACCCCGTCAACGTCGTGGTACGCAGCTGCCTCGCCCCAGGCAACGAGCGTGCCCAGCGAGTGTCCCACCAGTACAATTTTGGGAAATGACGTATCTTCAAGCGTGCCGGCTCGGAGCGCCTCGACAACATCATGAATGCTGTGGCTTTCAGTTTGCAGCGTGGTCAGCTCCGGCAGCGGGTGGTCGCTGAGTCCAGTACCCAAACGGTCGACGTCAAGTGTGGCATAACCTGCCTGAACCGCACTGGTAACATACGAATACGCCGGCTGTTGGTAGGGGAAATCCCAGTAGTACTGTCCGTAACTGAAGCCAGGAATAAGGAGCTGCATGGTCTTGCCGGCGAGCTGGCCCTGCCAGCAAAGCGTACCCGCCATGTTATACGGCGTCGGGTCGAGATCAGACAAATGAACGGTTATATTTTCCTGATGGCAGGTTATACCTGCAGTATCGGCTGACACCGGCGATACGTGTGAAAACGCGCTTAGCCCTAAGATCGAAATGGCGATAACAAACGAAGTAACAGAGCGTTTAAACATAAGCATGATCCCCCTTTAACGAAGCAGTATCCATGGACGCATCGGAGCTGTCAATACAATTTACGGGCTTTAGCGTTCTCAATGACGTACGTTTTAGATCCTGTCCCAGGGCAAGCCCCGCATTGATATATTCCTTTGAGGATATAGCCGGCATAGGTTAATCGGGGATAAGACATAACTCCAATTCGGCGTGAGCTGGTTCACCTCGTTCTTCGTGGCGATCTACGTCGTCGGCGCC
>CAZPPY010000041.1:0-8352 GCA_964588575.1 uncultured Candidatus Saccharibacteria bacterium | reverse complement strand
GTATTTTGTTCGGCACGGTGCCGGCGCTGAAGGCCGCACGAAAAGATCCGATCAGCGCGCTGCGCAATGAATAATTTGTCCTCTCTCGCATAAACCACTCAATGTTCTTGTCTTGCCAAGAAGCCACTCTTCTTCTTTTGGGCAATACCAAAAGGAACTCGTCGGTTCCCGCGAAAGGGAACAATAATATTTAGAAAAATGACACGATGGCGGCGATGCCGGCAACGGCCATCACAGCCGTCGTCAGCCAGCCGATAGCAGTCACGTAGGGTTTATTGACCCACTCCCCCATCACCTTCCGGTTGCTACTGATGAGGACAATGAAACACAGGACAAACGGCGCGACGATGCCGTTGATAACGGCGGCGTAAATGAGCGCTTTGATCGGGTCAATGCCGGTGAAATTAAGGCCGATGCCAATCAGCATCGCTAGAATAATGACGCTATAGAATGCACGCGCATGCCGGAAGTTGCGGTACAGGCCTTCGCGCCAGCCGACTGCTTCAGAAATGGCATACGAGCTGGAGCCGGCCAGCACCGGTACTGCCAGCAGGCCTGTCCCGATAATGCCGAGCGCAAACAGGAAATACGTCGCATTGCCGGCGAAAGGACGCAGCGCTTCAGCGGCCTGTGCGGCCGTGGTGATATTGGTAATGCCGTGCGGATACAAGATTGCCCCGCAGGCGGCGATGATGAAGAACATAACGACATTCGACAGCAGCATGCCCGACCAGACATCGACGCGCATGCGTCTCACGGCTTTCGGTGTCGTTCCAGCTCTGGATGCGATCGAGGTGTGGCCTTCCAGGATCGCCTCTTCTATTTCCTGCGACGTTTGCCAGAAAAAAAGGTAGGGCGAGATGGTTGTGCCTAAGATAGCACAGACGATGATGATCGTTGATTTATCTAGCTGCATGTGCGGAACGACTGCATGGACGAGTACATCCTGCCAGTTGAGGTGCGCCAGGAGCGCCGAAGCAATGTAGGCAAAGAGAATCAGCGCCATCCACTTCAGGTATTTTGCGTATCGTGCATAAGGGGTCAGGATTTGCATGGCGACGCTGAAAATGCCGAATCCAAGGACGAGCAATGCGTATGGCGCGGCAGGAACGAGCAGCTGGCTAGCTTTTGCCATGGCGCCCAGGTCAGCGCCGATGTTGAACGCGTTTGCGCCGAGCAGCAGGAGTGCAATGAGATAAATCATCTTACGCCGGTATTGAATGCGGATCGTGCCTGCCAGGCCGCGGCCGGTCACCATGCCGATTCGTGCACACATTTCCTGTACAACTGCCATCAGCGGCAATGTGAAAGCGCTCAGCCACAGCAACTGAAAGCCGGACTGTGCACCCGTCTGTGAATAGGTGCCGATTCCCGATGGGTCGTCGTCCGATGCGCCGGTAGTCAAGCCCGGCCCCAGCATGTGCCAGTATTCTTTTGTTTTCCGGATCGTCTTATCCTGTTCGATTCTTCGTCCGATGGCCTGGGTCGCCTCGAATGTCCGCTCCATCAATCCTTCCGGTGCGGCGGCAATCTCGCCGATCACGTCTTTCGTTTCCAGGTTGAGTTTCATAGTATGTGTGTTCTAAATGAATTGGCCGTAGTAGTACCAGAAATGTTGCAAGATAATGAGAACGATGACGAGCAGCCAGCCCACCAGAATATCTACGTGGTGGCGGCGTGCAAAATCTGCCAAACCGATCAAACGGCCGGGAATGCTCAAGTGCCGTTCGCGGATGATATAGAGCGTGAGGTACCAGAACAGCGTGATGAGTGCGATGTCAGTAGCGAGGCAGTACGGGCACAGTGCCTGTATGCGGTAGATGCTTTCAAACAGCAGCCAGTAAGCAAACGCCAGAGCGAGCGTGATGCCAGCCTCAAAAGCCAGCCAGAACCAGCGCTTGAATGTTGCGCCGGCCAGCATTGCCATGCCAATGGTAACGACGATTGAAAAGCCAACCAGGCCCATCCACGGGTTCGGGAAGCCGAACGCTGAACTTTGCATGGTGTGCATGACACTGCCGCAGCTCAGAATCGGGTCGAGGTTGCAATCTGGGACAAACTTCGGGTTTTTCAGGAGCTCCATTTTGTCATAGGTGAGGACGGCGGAGCTTATTAAACCAATGACACCTGTAGTGATAAGTATAAACGGCATCGCCCGCGCGAGCTTCGGTCGGGTATCGATTTGGTTACTTTTTGTGTTCATATCACCAAAAGTATAGCATCCTTGTTTGCTGCGTGCCTATTACTCGGCGCACGAACCCGTACTGACCGACTGGTTGGCGGCCCTAGCCTGATTAATTTCCTGGATAACCTGGTTCACGCTCAGGGCGTAGCCAACGTGGTTGTATTGCGTGGAAGTTGCAAAAATAACGCCAATAACCCGGCCGTCGGTTTCAACGAGGGGGCCACCGGAATTCCCCGGGACGACGTCAGCCTGCACCGAGTAGAAGTCACGTGTCGTATCGCCTTGGTCATAAATGTTGCGGCCATCGGCGGTAAATTCTTCCAGCACTGCCGCGCTACTCGCCTGGAAGGCCCCGCCGCCCGGATAACCGAATACCCCGCCCTGACGCCCGCGTTCAACCGGCTCAACATCAAATGACAGCGGTGCACCGGCAAGGTTCGAGGCCCGTAGGACTGCAAAGTCGAGGTCAGGGTCAAACCAAATCGTCGTGGCCCGGTGCGTGCCATTTCCATCGATGACGTATGGCGAACTAATACCGGCAACCACGTGGGCGTTGGTCGCAATCAGAGTATCTCCCGTGACGAAGCCGGATCCGGAGACAATGCCGCCGCAACCCTGCCCTTGAATTTTCACGACTGAGGCGCGGTCTTTGGCGACGGCAGCGGCCAGGTCGGCCGGTGTCGGCAGTGTCGTCGGTGTCGGCGCCGGCTCCAGGCCGTTAAAGACGTTGGGGAAGCCGTTCGGCGCGATCAGGTGCCCAATATCGGCGATGATGTTCGGTGTTGGCGGCAGCCGATAGTCAAGTCCGGCGACGATCTTTGAATCACGGATTGCGGATTGTAGGTTGGTAAGCGGCAGTGTCACGAGGATTCCTGCGCCGAGCCACACGACGACGAGTACGGATACACCGCCCAGCAGCGAGCCGAGCCCGTTATCGACTTTGTCGACTGTCCGCTGCAGCTGCACCCGCCGCTTGATCAAGGTGCCCGCCAGCTCACCGATGAAAAGGACAATGAGCGCCAGGCCAAACGTTGCCGCCACAGTGATTGCGAAGCGGGCTACAGCCGAGTGTGCATAGGTAACGACGTGCGGCGCCAGCAGCGCCCCCAGCAGCAGACCCGAAAAAAAGCCAATGGTTGAGAACAGCTGGTGTACGAACCCCAGCTCCATGCCCCGGAGTAGTGCCCCCAATAGGAGGAAGATGATTAATATATCAACAAGATTCATCAGAAATAATTATAAGTCACGCTTGCTGTCAGGTGGCTGAACCTCGCCTATTGTCGTGCCGTCGGAACCTTGTTTGTATACAGGCAGCGGTTTGTTAGATTGTTCCCAATGGGTTAAAACTGGTTGGATGATACGCCATGATTCAAGCACCTCGTGGCTGGTAGCAAACAGGCTATGGTCACCTTTGACAGCGTCAATGAGTACGCGTTCGTATGCGTCGGGGTGTTCGGGATCGCCATATGTGCCACTATAGCTGAAATCCATTAATACTTCTTGGGTCCTGTCTTCAAAGCCGGGCTGCTTGGCAGTCAGCTCGACGCTGATGCCTTCATTCGGCTGAATGCGGAACCGCAAGCGGTTGGTATGGCGGATATCGCCATGGCCAAAGGTGACGGTAATTGACGTCTCTTTCGTCCTGAGCGCTTTGCCGGCGGCCATTGTCACGGCGACGCCGTTCCAGTGACGGTTGTCGATATGCAGCGGCAGACGGACATACGTTTCCGTCAATGAGCCGGGGTTCCCCGCCTCGGCCTGATAGCCTTCGTATTGTGCGCGGACTACCTGATCTTTGTGGACATCGACCGTACGTACTGAAGCGAGCAGCGCCTGTTTGGCGCGGTGCAATGCCGCGCTGGTGCGCGCCTTCGGCAGATCAGTGGTGACAAGCGCCAAAAGTTGCATTAGATGGTTCTGGACCACATCGCGCAGGGCTCCCACGTTATCGTAAAATTCCGCACGGCCTTCAATGCCGATTTTTTCGCTGAAGACGAGGTCAATCGCACTGATATATTTGTTGCTCCATAGGCCATTGAAGATTGGATTATCAGTCCGGAAGACCAAAATATTTTGTGCCGTTTCCTTGGCCAGGTAATGATCGATACGGAAGATTTGATCCTCCCGGAACTGCTTGGCTGTATCCTGGATGAGCTCCCGGGCTGATGCCAGGTCGTAGCCGAACGGCTTCTCGACGAGTAGCCGCGCCTCGCCTTTGCGGTGCGGACAGCCCTCGTTCAAGTGATGCGTACCCAGATTGGTAATGACCGGCCCGTATACCTGCGGCGGGATTGACAGATAATACAGACGGTTCATGCACATGCCGTGCTTAGCCTCAATCTTATTGAGCGTAGCCAATAATTTGTCATAATCTTCGCCGTTGACCGGATCCAGCTGTACCAGGCGCAACTTCTTTTTGAGCTGCGTGATTACTGCAGGGTCACACACCTTATCTTCTTCCAGTACGCATAACTCAACGCCGCCAAGCACGTCGTCTGCGCTGAGCTTATGGCGCGAGATACCGATAATCTCCGTATGTTCGTGCAGCAAGTCATCCTTTAGCAGATGATACAGCGCAGGGAGCAGTTTCTTTCGAGCCAGATTACCGGTCACGCCAAATATGACGAAAATAGTCGGTTCGGTGGCGCGCATTACACTTGTCTGCTCTTCTGTCAGATGGGGTCGGTATCGCGTCAGATAGCGGAGCGGATTGTTCATATTATTTATTTAGTTGGTGGCCGCCGAATTTGTTGCGCATTGCCGACAGGAGTTTGGTTGCAAAGTTGACGTCGCCTTTTTGCGATGCCAGGCGTACGTCGAATGATGTCTGGATGGCGGGTAGCGGGATATGCAGATCGTTTGCCGTTTCGAGCGTCCAGCGTGCTTCGCCTGATTCAGCGACGTAGCCGTCGATGCCGTCAAGCGTAGGATTTTCCCGCAGGGCATCGCGGCACAGTTCGTTCAGCCAAGAGGTAATGACGCTGTGGTGCTGCCAGACTTCGCCGGCAGCAGCCAGGTCGAGCGCCTGGTATGGCCCTTCTTTCAGCATACGGTAGCCTTCGGCAAGCGATTCCATCATGCCGTACTCGATGGCGTTGTGGACCATCTTGACGTAGTGGCCGGAGCCGCTTGGACCAAAGTGGTGGTACGCGCCGTCTGGTGCGGCAAGTGTCTTGAGTGCTGGTTCTAAAGCGGCGAATCCAGCTTCGTCATCTGCACCGCACATCATTGAAAAGCCGTTTTGGTAGCCCCATACGCCGCCACTCGTACCGACATCGATGAATTTCATGCCTGCAGCCAGCAGACGCTGATTGAGCTTGCGCGTCAGGCGGTAATCTGAATTGCCGCCGTCGATGATGATACTGTCCTTCGGCAGGAGCTGCAGCCATTCATCTACTTGCGCGTCCACGATTTCTGCCGGCAGCATAATCCACAGGACAACCTGTTCGCCACCGAAGGCCTTTAGGACCTCTTCTTTGGTGTACGCTGCCGTTGCGCCGAAGCCAACCGCTTCGTCGATCGGCTCCCGGCTGCGATTGTGCGCGATTACCGCGTGCCCGTCTTCGGCAAGCTTGCGCGCAATCTGTAGACCCATTCTGCCCAGACCCTGAATTGCAATCGTCATAGATCCCTCCTAGTTCAGTTGATCATTATAAACGTAAACTTCTGAAAGTTGCTTGAAAAATTGTGCCGGTTGGTCGTCGAGCGGCACGTCGCTCTTTCGTAGCTGCTCAAGCTGGCTGCACTTATTTTCGCCGTACGCAAACAGATATGCGGTCGTAATATGCCGCAGCGTGCGGAATGTTGTCGTCACGCGCAGGAAATCCGGCCCTTGTGAAGCGACCGCCAGTTCTGTTGCCGTGACCGCGTTGGTGTGCGGCAGGATGCCGGCGATATGCCCGTCGGCTCCCATGCCCAGTTGCGCGAAAATGACGGTATGGCTGGCAAGCTCGGTGCGGACTTTTTGGGCGTACTGTTTTGCTGTTGTCTCCGGATCAGTGCCGTTGAGTATAGGGATGAACGTCGCTCTTTTAGGATTGAATCCGGCGGAGAATAGCTGTGCTACGTTGGAGTTTTCGTGGCTAACAAGCCCATATCGCTCGTCGACCGGCATAATGGTTAGCTGCCTGGTCAGCTTACTAGGCAAACTGTCCATGATCTGTACGGTAATCGGAATATTTGATCCGCCTGATATAAACCACAGGACTTTCCTGCCGCTGGCTAATGCTTCGCGCAGCCGGCCCTTCAGATTGTCTGTGCCGATTGCTGCATCCGCCCGGATAAACTGCATACCTTCACTATACGGTTGCGTCAGCCAGCTATGCAATTATAAAAATATCTCCGCCGGAAAGGCGGAGATATTTCCATTGTCAGAATATGACTAATAGCGATCTGAACGGCCGCCAAAATCCTGGCGGGGGCGCTCTTCGCGTGGGCGTGCTTCGCTGACGTTAACAGGACGGCCGGCGAGCTCTTTGCCGTCAAGCATTTGGATAGCCTTTTGTGCTTCTTCATCAGTGCTCATTTCGACAAAACCAAAGCCTTTGCTGCGGTTGGTGTCGCGGTCCATGATGACCTTGGCGGACACGACAGTGCCTGCCTGAGCGAAGAACTGCGCCATGTCGTCGTCAGTGGCGCTAAAAGCGAGGGATCCAACAAACAGTTTGTTTGCCATAGAACTAGTACTTACCTCTTATTTAATTAATATTAAATTCTTCGAGGTAAGCCGGCTATCGCCTTTACTTAGCTGCATCCTCGTCGGAACAAATAATCATCTAGAAACTTGAATGTGCAGCTTTCTAGAGCTGCTTATTTATAGCAGTTCCGAAGCGGTATGTAAAGGAATTTTCCTACATTGCCGGCGAACAGTTGCGTAAGGAGTAGTTTATGCAGCCGGTAGTTGCAGATATCGCCGCGCACTTGCTGTCTGGTTCGTCGTATCAAGGTATTCGCGTCCACTGCCGCTCTGATACCGTCTTGCCGGGATGGCTGCCCACCAGCCGCGGCGAACGGCTGCGCCGATCAATGCCAGCCGTTCATGCGCGTCATCTGGCAGCGGTGCTCGTTCGCGCTGTAGCGCAGCTTTTTGCAGCGCTTGCCTCGCGGCCATGCGCGCCATGCCTACTTTGTAGGCTTCCGTATAGCCGGCAGGTGCTTGCCGGAGGCCAATCCAACCCTCTTTGCTGTCAAAATGGACGGGACGGACATAGCGGGCGGAATCGGCGGTACGGATGGTGCTCTCGAGATCGATATCGAATGTCATAGCGAGGCGGTCGAGACGTTCCACAACCTGGCGGCGAACTTCGCGTGCCGGTTGGTCGGGTAAGCCGATGTATCCAAATAGAGCGGTTGCACGCTCCAGCATCAGCTGTTCTGGTAATGACTTCATGTCACGACGCGCAGCCGAAACGATGCCGCGCGCAATACTGAGGTTGGCACCGAGCCGGTCCAGGGCGCTGCCCGGTGTTGCAGGCGCCAGTTTTGCCTGTTGGCTCATCAGCTGATCGGCATAAAACGGCAGGAGGCGATGTATCTCAAAGACAGTGCTGCTGCCAGGAATACTGCGCGATATAAGCTTGCCGAGCAGCAGGCTCTTCAACAAAAGTCCTTCATTCGTGTCACCCATATAGGCGAACGGTTCAGCGTGGGCTGCGTAGTTGGCCATGCGGAGTGCGCCGACTTCGCGTTGATCGGACGCGGCCAGGTCGGTACGCGCGGTGCGAACGGTATCCGACAGTTCAGCGAGGCCCTGTGACAGATCGGCGATATAAGCATGTTGCTGCTCGTGGTTGGTTTCGTCAGAGAGTACCGGGATAACCCATTCAGGAGTAAAGTGTTGAGACATAAATACTAAAATATACTCTAAAATCATACCCGTCAAGGCATATGCGGTACAGGTCTTCCCTTTTTGCCTCTGTTATGATAAGATTTCACAGTCTTCTTTTCCTTGTGTTTGTAGCAAACCAAACTCACAAGCCAAGGAGCGAAGTCCACTGTTTGTGAATTTGAGAGGAAGCGTAGCGGTATACTAAGTCGCTGATGATCGGCAAACTTGTTTTTTCGCTCATCAGCGCGGGCATATGAGCCTACGCTCACGTGGCCCCGTCGTCCAGCGGTCAAGACATCGGGTTTTCATCCCGGCAACCGGAGTTCGACTCTCCGCGGGG
>CAZPPY010000040.1:0-8484 GCA_964588575.1 uncultured Candidatus Saccharibacteria bacterium | reverse complement strand
CAAGTGCCATCCCGCATGCCTGGCTGAGACCAGAGCCGAGTGGCCCGCTCGTCGTTTCCATGCCCGGCAGGCGTGTCCGTTCCGGATGGCCCTGCAAACGCGAACCAAATTTTCGAAGTGTCAATAATTCTTTCTTTGGGAAATAACCGGCTTCCGCCATCGTCGCGTACCGCACCGGCACGCAGTGGCCGTTGCTGAGAATAAGGATATCGCGTTCGGCCCAATCAGGATTCTTCGGGTCGTGTTTCAAGATGTCAAAATAAAGCGCCGTAAAGATATCTGCCAATCCAAGCGGCCCGGCACTATGTCCGCCGCCGGCGTGCACCAACATCGTAATAATAACCTCGCGGATGATGTTCGATTACTCATCGAGCGCCTTTAACGACATCTTTTTCAGCATCATACCCCTGGCAAGAAAAACGCTTACGTTACTGTCCGTAGTATAACACCAAGGCCGACCTGTCTCTACGTCTGCTATGCGGCGCCGACTTCCGCCACAAGCTGGCGATAGGCCAGAGATGGATCTTTCGCACGCTGGATAAAACCGCCGACGTTCAAGACGTCGATATCGTTCGTTGCCAGCCGGCGAGCGTTATCGAGATTCACTCCACCGTCCCAGCCGATTTCAAGTGATGGCTTCAACTCGCGCAAACGCCTGACTTTTGAAATTAAGGTAAGGTCGGCCTTGCTGCCACCCTGATACCCAAGGTTGCCAGAGAAAATAAGCACGTGGTCGATCATGCCGAGCGCCGGCGCAATTACCTCAACACCCGTTTGCGGCAAGAGCGCCACCCCGACTTCAATGCCATGATAGTGCAGTTTGTCGGCAAAAGTAGGGAAATCCCCCTCGGCCTCTGCGTGCACAATGACTAAATTAGGATGCTGGACAATCAGCAGCTCAAGATGTTCAAATGGGCGCTGATACATAATGTGCATATCTACCAGTGCGTTGCCTGGCCACCAGAGCTTATCGATATCAATAAGCTTGCGCGGCGCCAACCGGCCATCGGCCACATCCAGATGTACGCGGCCGGCAAACTGGCTCACCGACGTAATTTGCCGCTGGTAGTCTTCAGCTGTTACTGCCGTAATCGTTGGACAGATCGTTGTAGGCATGGCTCTTTAATTTAGTTCGTCGAGTTCGCGGATCCGGCGCTTGAAACGGCTGGCGCCGGCAAACGGCGTATTGAGCCACGTCATGGCAATAGACCGTACCTCTTCAATCGAAAGATAACGGGACGGCAAGCAGAGTACATTGCTGTCATCGTCGTTGCGGGCGGCGCGCGCCTCTTCGAGGCTCCAGCACAAGCTTGCCCGAATGCCTTTGTAGCGGTTTGCCGCTATGCACATACCCTGGCCGCTGCCGCAAATCATAATCGCCCTACTATCGGCGTCGGAATCGCCAAGCAGCGTTACCACGGCACGCGCAGCAAATTGCGGGAAATCATCGTTCGGATCCAGCTTCTTGTCGCCTTCATCTACGACGTCGTAACCGCTGGTCCGCAAATAATCTGTCAGCTCTCGCTTATAATCGTACCCATTATGATCGGCAGCAATATAGACTTTCATCCCATCCTCTTCATTTTTGGAAGCTTTGTATAGACAATGAGCGCCGGAATCCAGCCAACAAATACATACACACCCAGCAGGCTGCCTGCGATGTTAAGCGCACGAACCGAAAACGGTACAGATGAATCCTGGACCTGCACATTGCCGCTATAGATGCTTATATTAGGCAAGTCGTAGTTCTGCATGCTAGCAGGCGTATATAACTTATTTGCCAAGAGGCCGCACCCCAGCGAGAGCAGCCACGCCGACAGCCAAATAACCAGCAAGGTCATAAACCATGCCTTTTTAGTCATGGTCGTGTTGTTCGCCCTTGTGCAGGAATTTGCCGACGTCGGCTACAACCTCAACCAGGCGGTTGCTATAGCCCCATTCGTTATCGTACCAAGCTACAACTTTTACCAGATTTCCACCAACTACCTGTGTCAATTTCAGATCGACAATTGCTGAATGGCTGTTACCAATGTAGTCGCTGCTGACCAACTCCTCCTCCGTGACATCTAAAATCCCCTGGTAGAATGGTTCCTTGGCGGCTTTCTTGAAGGCCTCGTTGACCTCTTCGGCGGTCGTGCTGCGCTTCAGTACCATCGTAAAGTCAGCCAATGATACGACCGGCGTCGGGACCCGTACCTCGAAGGCCCCAAAAATACCACCTAAGACCGGCAATGCTTTTGCAGCTGCGATAGAAGCACCGGTTGTTGTAGGAGTAATATTCTGAGCCCCGTCACGGTCCTCCCGGAGGTTTTTGCCCGGTCCATCCTGCAGATGCTGGCTGGCAGTATAGCTATGGACGGTTGTCATCATCAATTTATCGACACCGAATGCGCTCTCGATAACGTTGAGAACCGGCGTAATGCAGTTCGTGGTGCATGATGCATTGCTGACGACGTCCTGTACTTTTTCAAGTGCATCATCATTGACGCCAAGTACGACGGTCGGCGCGCTGTCAGCGCTCTCGCCTTTTGCCGGCGCGCTGATGACGACCCGCTTGGCTCCGGCTTTTGTATGTGCGCGTGCCTTGTCAGGCTCGACGAAAAAGCCAGTGGATTCAATGACCACATCAACATTCATATCTTTCCAGGGCAGCGCAGCCGGATCGCGCTCGGCCAGCACCCGGATTTTCCTGCCCGCAACGATCAGGTTCTGCTCATCGAAGCCGACTTCCTGGTCATATAAGCCGTAGTTTGTATCATGCTTGAGCAAGTACGCCAGTGTCTTTGTATCTGTCAGGTCGTTAATGGCAACGACATCCAGATCAGAGCGCGCCAGTGCAATCTTAAAAGCGTTGCGGCCAATGCGGCCAAATCCATTAATTGCTACCCGTGTCTTCATGAACCCTCCTTAGGCGATAAATCAACATCTTGTTTATGCTTTTATTGTAAGATTCAGCTCACGCATATGCAACAACCCGCCCGTCAGACAAGTCAGATACCGGTGGATCAGCTGAATTACGCCGTAAATCTTTTGAAAATAGTGCCGTCAGTAGTCGCGAAATTATAATAGCCAACCATCCCCAGAGCAGGCAGGACTTCCCCCAGACGCTTCATCTGGAAGAAAGTGATAGGGTTGTGTAGCGCAATAGATTGGCCGTCATACATGACGTGCTGCATATAGTGTAGGAGTAATTCCTGCGACGTCATGCGGAGCGTCCGCGTATCATGTCGATACATCTCACGGAAAATGCCCGCCAGAAGAGGAGACATCTCGCCGGTTGCCAGTGCGGTAGTATAATCGGCTTTCAACTGACCTTTTTCGTGCTCGATACTGTCAATTGCCTCTAACTGCTCATCATAATTACTTGTATCAATAACCGGCGTTTTGTCGGTCGGCACCATCACTATCGTCAAACCCCCAGGCGCAAACACCATGCTAGGCCTGCGCCGGCTAGCCGCCGCGGGCGCCAGCATATCCGCTGTGGATGGCAGATTTACGTTTAACGGCAAGAGTGCAGTACGTATGATTGCCGCTTTTTTTGCATCCAGGCTGTCCGGCACTTCGACCACTTCTAGCGGTGGGTGCGTATGTGCGTGCATAGCAGTCAGATTCGCTTCGGAAACCTTGAATTTGCCCGTAAATAGGTGTCGTAAAAGTATCCTGATTTCCCTAAACGCTCGTTGGCGCTGACTCTCTCGCGTCATCGGCTCAGGAGAATATCGCTCACGGATGTAACCATCACCGACTAGTACTTCTTTCCTTGTTTCTTCCGGACGACTTGCCAGATCAGCCAACGCAAAATCACCAGTCTTGGCATCCAACCGAAATGTAAACTGAGTTTCCGTCGGCTGGCCCAGCTCTTCAAATATATGTACGCCACGCTCCATTTGCGCAAGTCCGTAGGCCAGCGCCTCGGACGGAAAGCTAAACTCCGCCGGCAAATCATCAGAGGTTATTTCTCTCGTACGCTGCGGCCTGCCTATTTCGAACAGCGCATCCTGCAGCGATAATGGCGCACCATTATCAGCAGCTTCTCTTCCATTCCTCATACAGCAGATCCTTTCGTGTAGCGACAATTATACCACGCCATAAAATATAACAAATGAAAGGCAGCGGGCTACGCTATCAGCAGGCCATGCTCGTCGGCATAGCGCAGTCCGGTTGCATAAAAACGATGCGGAAAGTCTGCGAGCGCCGTCGCGACAGATACCCACCGAAAATTATCGTGCTCAAAACTCAACTGCACCTGCGCATCCACCGCACAATGAGCGACGAACAAGAGGCGCGTCACACTTTCACGAGCTGCACGCCGCCATTCGGTTGCCGCATACGCAAGCGTAAACTCCGCCAGAGAAAAAGACAGGCCGGTTTCTTCACGTACCTCACGGGCCAGACCAGCTTCACACGCTTCACCCGGCTCAATACCGCCACCCGGAAAATCCCACTGTCCCGGCCGCCCTGCGTCAGCAGAACTCCGGCGCAGCAGGAGCACCCGGCGGTCACTACTCAGAATGACGGCTTTTGCGACTATCGCACTACGCATGCTGCGGATTTTGTTGGTAGCGTGCAGCGCATTCGGCGATAATCTTCTTGGCTGCTTCTGCATCGCCCCAACCGAGTACTTTTGTCGAGCCTGGTTTCTTGAGGTCTTTGTAGTGGCTGAAGTGATGTTCAATCTTCTGTTTCCAGCGATCATGCAAGTCGGCAAGCGATTTCACCGCATTGTCGGTATTGCGGTCATCTGCCGGTACAACGACAATCTTGTGATCCATTTCACCGTCATCTTCAAAGTTCAGAACACCGATCACTGTACCTTCCAGCCAGATACCAGTACTCAGCGGCTCGTTGGTGAGTACCAGCGTGTCCAACTCGTCGCCATCCTCATCGATCGTCTGAGGAATAAAGCCGTAATTGACCGGCTTGGCGAAAATGCTGGGTTCGATGCGGTCTAATTTGAACGTAGCGGTCTTCCGGTGCCACTCCACTTTCAGTGTCGACCATTTTGGGATTTCGATGACGGTATTTACGATGCCGTTTTGATAATCACCTGTTTCTAAAACCTGATTGAAATCAGCCATTGTCACGTGCTCCTGCTCCCTGATTATTTTTTCTACGCTCAATTGTACAATAATTCGCTGTCAGCTACTGACCTTTTGGAAATTCATTATATACGCGTTTCTGGATCAGATATTTCACGAAATTCATGTAATCCAGGCGCTGCTCAAGGCCAAGCCCTTCGAGTGAGCCAAGGCGCACCAATGTTAAGTCCGCGCATTCGTCCTCCGTGAGGCCACCATATTCGTCGGTGTATGCGAGCTGTTCTCTCCAACCATTGCTTCGATCGTCGTCGTCAATAAATGACATGGTATATATCCTATAAGTTAATTATTTACTACACGTTTTTTGAATCACTTCTTTCACGATTCAACCTTTCATAACATTTTATATCAACTATGATACTTTATACAACAAACCTGGTGCTTACCGTCCAATACTATATAATCGATAGTATGAAAGCAATTTTTGACCACAGCCAGGCCGAAGCGGCCAATATCCAAACATTTTTCTTCAAGCCAGAGCGGCCAATGGACTATACGCCCGGCCAGTACACCGAGCTGACCATCAAACACGCCAATCCTGATGAACGCGGTCAAAAACACTGGTTTACGTTATCAAGCGCGCCGGGTCATGAGCTCGTCAGCATTACGACAAAATACGCCGGCGACGATAAGAGTAGTACGTTCAAAAAAACGTTGTTCCACCTCGAGCCAGGCACCGAAGTAGGCATGGCTGAAGCGATGGGCGACTTTGTTATGCCGAAAGACGCATCGATCCCACTGGTTTTTGTAGCGGGCGGCATCGGCCTGACACCATTTCACAGCATGTTTGAATGGATGGCTGACAACAATGAGCACCGCGATATTACTTTTATATATGGCGTACGCAGCGAAGATGAAATCGTTTTCCAGCCAACCTTTGAACGTGCCGGCATCCACGCTACCATCGTCGTCAGCGAACCATCCGATGCATGGGGCGGCGAGCGCGGCCGGCTGAACGCCGAGATGATTATCGGGCTTGCCAAACCAGCCGACAACGCATTGATCTATATGTCTGGGCCAGAACCGATGATCGAAACACTGGAAAGCGACATGCAGAACCACGGCATCGACAAGAGCCGTTTGGTCACCGACTTCTTCCCTGGTTATCCTGATCCCGATACTGAAGCTTGAGATTCTATATAATCGCTATCGGTAATGAACACCTTTGAGACACCAGGTGATAATCACAATGAAGCCGTCACCAGGGCGAGTACAAGCGGCATTGATGTAGCTGAGCAGCTTGCCATAGAATTAGCCGGAACCTTCACCGAAGCAACCGAAATATACACCATTGGTCTTGATACAGCCACGCTGACCAACTTAGCTGCAACAAACGCCGAAGAAGCCGTGAATCATCTTAGGACGCGCTTCACGCAGCTAATGGCTAACAACCGACTCGCAGCCGGCGTTCGCAATCGCGAAGTAACTGTAGCTTTTGAGGCAAATATAGCTCAGGGGTCCCGCGAGACATGGCAGCAAGTGTTTGAACGCATGAACCAGTCCTCTTGGGTACTCTATGCCAGCTTCCGTAGTCGGCTGTCGAAAGATCAGGCATTGGTGCCTGACGCACGCAACGCGCTAGAAGCAATCGCACAGCCGCTCAGTGCCTTGATTATCCGTGAGCATTCGCCGGCAGCTCCATGTTTCGTCCCTATCTTTGACGAAACAGCATCAGAGCGGCAGCGAATCAGGCGCACATTGGATACGCCACAATTGTATGATCAAATGGCAGCACGCGTTGCACAGCTCGCTACATTACATCGTCGCAATGATACATCTGCTGCACGCCAGCTGCATGCAGGCGCCTTGCAACGAGCATCGAATACACCACGCGCGATTATTTTCATGCGCGACACAAACAAAGGACGGCAGCTCCCAGCCGGGCTGCAAGCACTCGGTGCTCGCGGGGATTATTTAGAAATAGACGACCACAAACGGACACCAGTAAATCTTCTCATTGACTTTGTACGTTCTCATCCATCTGAGAATATCGTCAGATCAGCAATCAAAGTCTGCGGCGACGCTTGCTTATACGCCATGCAGTTAGCAAAGCGGCAAGAAGAAGTCGACGACATTGCTTACACCCATCTTCAGCGAGCTTTGGCTGCGCTGAGTAATTCATCACAACCCTAGTGTCGAAGGCTGTAGTCACGCTACGGGGGCAGTGACTTCTTCGCTGGACTCGGCACGTGGTACAAGCTTGCCATCAAGATACTCACGGATGATGAGCGCCGCTGTGGCGCCTTCACCAACCGCTGTCGCGATCTGCATCGTTGCACCTGAACGGATGTCGCCGGCGGCAAACACGCCGCGCATGCTGGTCTGCAGGTGTTTGTCGGTCTTGATGAACCCAATTTCATCCAGAGCAATTTTTGAGCTTTTCACAAATTCACTGTTTGGTTTCAATCCTACAAATACGAATACACCGTCGGTCGGATATTCGACTTTATTGCCAGTCTCTGTATTGGTACCGACTACTTTTGTGACGTGATTGTCTGCGCCGATAATTTCATCAGTCGTCGTGTGCAGATGAACGGTAACTTTGCCGGCCTTCACCGCCGCCTCCAGATCTTTCTGTAAAACATCGGATGCTTTCATCGTACTCCGCACCAGGAGATCAATATGGCTCGCGAAACGCGTCAGGAAGAGTGATTCCTGGACGGCAGAATTGCCGCCGCCAACCACGACGAGACGCTTATCACGATAGAACGCGCCGTCACAAGTAGCGCAATAGTGTACCCCGCGGGCATAGAACTCTTTTTCGCCCGGTACGCCTATTTTCTTATAATCGCTCCCTGTCGCGATCAGCACGGCGCGGGCCAGCATGTCCCCGCTGGTAGTTTTCAGCCGCTTATACTCGCCTTCGTCGATAATCTCAGTCACTTCCCCGAGTTCAATCACCGCACCGAAGCGCTCCGCTTGCTTTTGCAAGCTATCAGCTAACTTCAATCCTTCAATGCCGTCCGGAAAACCGGGATAATTATCTACTTTGTCGGTCACGGCGGCCAGCCCACCGACCACGCCGCGCTCAAATAAAAGCGTGTCGATGTCTTCGCGCGTCGTATATACCGCCGCCGAAAGCGCCGCCGGCCCCGCGCCAATCATAATCACCTCGTGCTTTGGAATCTCTGTATCACTCATAGTCTCTATTGTACCCGTCTGATATTGTTTATTGAATAATTGGTTCCGGCTCATTATTGGGATGAAGTGCAAGGAAAGCATGAGCACTGCAGCAAGCCATATAGAAAATACGGCGAGCGAAGCGCGGAATGCTTGACGCCGCAATTCGCCCAAGAATGAGTCAGGAGATTGCAGGAGCGAGTTTAGCGAGATTATAGCCAATCACCACTTCGCGGCTGTCATCCTGTTTTGTCACAACCGTAAT
>CAZPPY010000039.1:0-8576 GCA_964588575.1 uncultured Candidatus Saccharibacteria bacterium | reverse complement strand
CGCGAAGGCCGTTCGTGAAGGTCATGCCGGCAATCGGGTTGACCTGGGTTTGGTTGACTCCTGGAATTCGGTATTCGACCGGATCTTCGACGGTGGAAATATTGACGTTCGGCGTATTCAGCATGGTCAGCACACTAAACAGCGTGGTTGATTTACCGGAACCGGTCGGGCCGGTGACGAGGATCATGCCGTGCGGTTGGACAATAGCGTGCTTGAGTATTTCCAGCGCCGTGCCCCAGAAGCCGAGCTGGTCAAAGCTGGCGGCTTTGCTTGATTCGTTCAGGATGCGCATGACCACTTTCTCACCGTCGGCGATCGGCAGGGTAGAGACGCGGAGCGCGTACAACCCGCCGCCGACCTGCACCTTGAAGCGGCCGTCCTGTGGCGCGCGGTGTTCGTCTATTTTCAGATTTGATAGGATTTTTATGCGCGACACCAGGGCGTTGAGCATACGCCTCGGCAACTTGTTCACTTCGCGCAACATGCCGTCGATACGGTAACGGACGAGCACAAAATCTTCGCGCGGCTCGACGTGAATATCGCTGGCGCCGGCATTAATTGCGTATTCGATGATCAGGTTTACCGTCTGCGCGATCGGCGAATCTTCGGCCAGGTCTTCCTTATTCGGTTCGTCGAGCTCTTCACCCGCATTTTCCTTGGAAATGACTTTCGTTAGCTCTTTGCCGATAGCGCCGCCTTCGCGGTACTGGTCCAAAATGGCCTGCAACTGGCTATCGGTGGAGATATAGACGCGGATGTTGTTGCCAAGCTCTTTCTGGAGGAAATTGAGTGCCTGAATGTCATCCGGATCGTCCATAGCAATGAGCTTCGTGCCGTTTTCGTCGGTGTCGAAGACGACTGCGTTGTACTGGCGGGCAATTCGCTCCGGCAGTAATTTCAGAACATCTTTTTTGACTTCCTTGGGGTTCAGTTCGATCAGCGGAACTTCGATTTCATCGGCATAGAGCTTCGTCAGGTCTTTCTCATTAACGAGGTTGTTTTTGACCGCCAGATCCTGGAGCGGTTTTTTGTCCTTGGCGCTTGCTTTGCGCAGCTCAGCCAGCTGTTCATCGCTGACTTTCCCGGATTTTTTTAGCAATTGCTCAGCCAGCGTATCAGCTATACGCATCGAGTGCTCGCAATCTTACGGCCGGTCGTCATATCTGTCTGTTTTCTCAAAAAAACCATCAAGGCCCATCCTTCTTTATCGTTATTCTAGCAGATAGCACCTAAAAACCAGAAGCATGTTTCTCGTGGAATCGTGACGCTGTTACGGGTACGGCGGAATTGCTATAATATAAGGGACAGTCTACAGGTGGAACTACTAATTCCAGAATGGGGGATATATATGGCTGACAAACAAGCGAATAGCAAAGCAGCAGCGCCGACTATTGCACAGAGCGAGGGCAAAGCAAAAGCGCTAAATCTGGCGCTCGAGAGTATCGAAAAGCAGTTCGGCAAGGGTTCAATCATGAAGCTCGGCGAGCAAACACACATGAAGGTCGAGACGATTCCTTCGGGCAGTATTTCGCTGGACTTGGCGCTAGGGGGCGGGCTGCCTCGCGGGCGTATCGTTGAAATCTACGGACCGGAATCTTCCGGTAAAACAACGCTGACGCTGCACGTGATTGCAGAAGTACAGAAGGCCGGCGGTACGGCGGCGTTCATCGATGCCGAACACGCGCTCGACCCGGCATACGCCAAGCGCATTGGTGTAGATACGGATAACCTGCTTCTCTCGCAGCCAGACAACGGCGAGCAAGCGCTGGAAATTGCCGAGACGCTGGTGCGGTCCAATGCGGTTGACCTGGTCGTCATCGACTCTGTCGCTGCGCTGGTGCCGCGCGCCGAAATTGAGGGGGAAATGGGCGACAGTCTGCCTGGCCTCCAGGCCCGGCTCATGAGCCAGGCACTCCGCAAGCTGACCAGTGTCATCAGCCGCTCCAAGACAACGGTTATTTTCATCAATCAGATCCGTATGAAGATCGGTGTTATGTTCGGTAATCCAGAAACGACTACCGGTGGCAACGCGCTGAAATTTTACGCTTCGGTGCGCATGGACATCCGTCGCATCGGCCAGATTAAGACCGGCGATGAAGTCGTCGGTAACCGCACGCGTGTCAAGGTGGTAAAGAACAAGATCGCTCCGCCGTTCCGCGAGGCCGAGTTCGATATTATGTTCAACGAAGGTATCAGCAAGTCCGGCGATATTCTGGACCAGGCAGCCAATCGCGGCATCGTCGAAAAAGCCGGCGCATGGTTCTCGTATAACGGCGATAAGATTGCCCAGGGACGGGAAGCTGCCAAGAGATACTTGCAGGAAAACCCGAAAGTCATGGACGAAATCGCCAAGAGGGTGATGGCCGGCGCCGAAGAGCCTGAAGCAGCTCCGGCGCTGCCGCAAGCCGCCAAGGAGTAATCCATGGGCGACTTACAGCTCAAAGCACAGCCGACGCTGCACGACTTCCAGCAATATATCCAAGATATGGTGGCCGCGCGGGGCTTTCAGCGCACCTTGGCTCAGAAGTTCATGCTCCTGACCGAAGAAGTCGGCGAGCTGGCGAAGGCGGCGCGCAAGCACGACGGCCAGCCATTGGCCACGGACTCCGTAACGAGCGACACTGCACACGAAGCCGCCGATGTGCTGATGATCCTGCTCGATATCTGTAATACATTGGATATTGACCTGGAGCAAGCCTTTCGCGCCAAAGAAGAAAAGAATAAACTACGCACCTGGCAATAATGAAAATTACGCGGATCGCACAGCAGGAAAAACAGCGGGAGCGGTATTCGGTCTTTGTGGACGGTGCGTATGTCTTTTCGCTGAGCGAAGCAGCTCTCTTGGAAAGCGGATTAGCGTCGGGCGTGGAGCTCAGTGCAGCAGACCTCAAGCGCTGGAAGCAGGAGTCAGCTGACGATAAGCTCTACTCAGCCGCACTCCGCTACGCCGCCATGCGGCTCCGGAGCGCTTGGGAAATGGAAGCATACCTGCAGCGCAAGAAGGCCTCCCCTGCCCTCGCCAGCAAGATACTTAACAAGCTAAGTAATATTAATCTGATTAATGATGAGGCGTTTGCCAGAGCCTGGGCAGCAAACCGCCGTCTGCTCCGCCCTACATCGAAGCGAAAATTACAACAAGAGCTGCGCGCCAAACATGTCCCTGATGAGGTGATAGATCTCACACTATCTGAGCAAGAGACAGATGGAGAGCAGACTGCACTACGCGAGCTTATCGCTAAAAAACGCAACCTTACCAAATACAAAGCCGACCCATTGAAATTGATGCAGTACCTGGCGCGCCAGGGCTTTGCCTACGATGATATAAAAACCGCACTTCGCACCAATAGCGACGAGCAATAAGCCGATTACCATACAGGCAGACGGGCATAATTTTCTCGTGTTTTCCCAAAGCTATGCGATTGCAGCAGTTGCCGGACTCGTCGTTGGCTGTAGCGGATCCTGGATGATGATGCGCTTTTTAGTGATTTCATTAATCTGGGAGCGGTCGACGCTGAGGCTGCCGCCGGTCAGGTTTTTCCAAAAAGATTGTGCGACATAGAGTTTCTGAATGTACATAGTGTCGATCTCTACCGCGTAGTCGCTCACTTTTCCAACCTTCTTACCGGCGGCTGTCTCTACCGGTTTCTTTAGGAGGTCAAAATTCAGCCTCAGGACTGATTTCAGCCGCACCAGATCGTCAGGATCGGCCAGGACGTCATGATCATCGATAATAAATCCCTGGCGCGAGAGTTCGCGGATATCCTGATACAACAGGACGAGGTGCTGGCCATCGCGGCTATCATTGCAGTAGAAGCCTTCAATTTTCAGGTTCTTGGGGTTAATGACCGGTGTGGTTATTCGTGCCACCGGACCGCCGGTGCGGAGCGACAAAACCGGCTTATTCAAGAGGTAACCACTCAGTTGCAGCATAGCTTCATTGTACACTGCTCCCCAGGTGTCCGCGCCGAAGGATCTCACCCGGGTACTTGCGGCGCTTCTTGCAGGCGCGGTACTATGTTCAGGATGAGTGGACAGCGAAGCGACACGATACATACCGACAGCGCAGCGGCGACTGAGCAGATTGGCGAGACAATCGGCGGGCGCATCCGCGGCGGAGAGGTGATTGAGCTTGTGAGCGACCTTGGCGGCGGCAAAACAACGCTGGTACGCGGCCTGGTGCGCGGGCTCGGCAGCCATGATCGAGTCGCCAGTCCGACATTTACAATCAGCCGGGAATACAGCGGCGGCCGGCATGCGGTATATCACTTTGATTTTTATCGCCTGCACGATGCGGGTGTCGTCGGCGCCGAGCTATCGGAAGTGGCGCACGACCCCGACGCAGTAACGCTTGTCGAGTGGGGCGACATCGTTCGTGATGTGCTGCCCGCGCGAAAACTACAGATCGATATCCGTGCTACCGGCGAAGAAACACGGGAGCTCGTATTTTCTTATCCCCCGGCGCTTGCGTATTTGATTCCAGCTAAGGAGCAGCAATGATGATCCTGACAATCCGAACTGACAAAGTTGAATCAGAAATTGGGCTGTATGATGGCAAGAAACGGCTGGATTATGAAATCTGGGAGGCGCACCGGCAACTTGGCACTACGATTCATCTGAAGATCCGGGAACTGCTGGAACGGCAGAGCAAGACGCTGCAAGACGTACAGGGTATTGTGTGTTTCCAGGGCCCGGGGAGCTTTACCGGCCTCCGGATTGGCCTGACGGTTGCGAATGCGCTTGCCTACGCGCTCGGTATTCCAGTTGTTGCCCGGCAGGATCCGACCTGGCTGGAAACGGGCATTGCTGACCTTCTTGCTGGCGGCAATGATAAGCTTGCAGTACCCGAGTATGGTTCTGAAGCACACATCACCACCCCGAAGAATTAGTCTTGTATATTTTGTAAATTATTATATAATGTACTAGTTAACACCTGCTTTCGGGTGTTGCACCTTACGAGTTGAGTGAGCAAAACGGGTCGGCTGGTTTGGAGCATCAATAGTGCTTCGCACCGGCTGCCCCGCGAAGTGGGTGCTAGTCGTATGAGGAGGCAAAAACCAGTGGATGGTCAAACGCCCGAGCCGGAACGCTCGTCCTACACGAGGGGACAGAAAATTGGCTTCGTGCTCTATTTTTTGTTTCTCGCGACTAACCTCGTACTGATCTTGACGGGTACCGGCAATGACGTAATACGCTTTGCGGTAGCCGTATTGATCGGCGGGGGTGGTATAGCCCTTTTCCTGAGCGGCCTTCGACGCTAGTGTTGGTTTTTGTGAGTGGCATGCTATGTGCTTTGCACCGCTGGCATGCCGCCACTCATCTTCTCTACTCAGCTCGTACATTATTACTATTGATAGTTGCGCCATCACTTTTATTCTGATACCGTACAGGGTACATAAGAGGTACCTGAACGATGCACGCACCAGTCAGATCGCATGTGCCGGAAACTTCCGCTGCACTTATTGATTCGTTTGAGGCTTTTGACTTTTCCAGGATAGATGGGGCGCCTGAGTTCCAGCGCGACCTGGTAGCGGCACTCCGGAACGCTGCTCGATACGGTTATACTGACGGCTTTAGTAAGCTGGAAACAGGTGCTGTCTACGAAGGCAAGGCTGCTGAAACCGGCCACGAGGAGGATGAAGGCGTCTTGGTCTTAGCAAGGGTAAGGACAATCAGGAACGGTACGCGAGATGACTGGACGGACGGCCAGGCTATCATCGACAGTCCGATAAGCCAGCGCGTTGACGGTTTGAGTTTTGTCGCGCGTGCCAACGGCAAAGTAGAAGACCTGTCGCGCGTCCGGACCGATACGCCGGTTCGGTATGCCGAGCAAGTCCACCCAAAGTTTATTGCAGGTAAAGATTTTCATTTTACGTCGGCTTCACTGAGCAACGAGCAATTCGATCAGTTGCGCGAACAATTTGCGCGCATTGTTGGCCATTGTGCGGTCAACGCGGATATTACGCGCCGGTATGCTGCCGCAGACAAGCTTCGTAGCATCTCAATACGTGCCCGCGAAATCGAATAGAAATATCACGGACCAATTGCTCGCACGGGTCGTTTGCCTTCCCTGTTGGCATAACGTACAATACGTGCACAATGTTACATCATGTGGCATTGAACTTTACAAGTTGGGATGTTCAACCTCCTTCTTGGAGCGGCCTGTCGGTAGCGAATGACATTGGCTTTCGACTGGCCGCCCCACGGCGTTCGTGGTGTGCACGGCCGAAAAGGAGGTGGGGCTATGAGTGGTCTGCGTGTTGGCATTGAACGAGCTGGCAAATGGGTGGGCGATGCGTTGGATGCTCTCTCTGTGGTGCTGATGTTTGCACTCGGCGCACTTGCAATCTCGGCAGTGCTGGTACTCACAACGTACGGCATTGTTATATCGTTTGCCCCGCAATGGGTGGCGATTGGTGCGAGCGTGCTGATGCTCTACGGCGTTGCACAGACGGCATTCCGGGGCATCAAAGTCCTTCTGGTTGCAGGTCAACGATTTATCAACAAGTAGAACAGGCGTGGCTTTAGGAGCGTACGAGCTTGTCTCGTACGCTTACCTTCTCACCTTTTTGGTGAAGCCTTTCCCTATGTCTGAACGTCCCAACTCATTTATTCAATTATTGTATTATTTACCAGTTTATTTTATAATCAATTGACCAATATCTTTGACGGATATGGTAATTTGACAAGCTGGTTTTGTATGAAGGCTGCCTGCCGGCCGAAAGGTACTAAAGTTCGGTACTTTCCGGCTGGTGAGGCAGCGGGGTGCACGGTGTGCTTCATATGCTTTGCTGGTGGAAGGGACATTGCCATGCGAAAGTCGGTGCTCCACGTTTTGAGCCACGCGCTAGATGCGACGCTCGACTTGCTGGTCAGGGCACTCGCTGCTCTGCCTGCGTTTGTTGGGGTGATCGTATTCTATACGCTGGCATTCAACACGATGATCGAGATCGTCGACAAGTTTGCACCGAAGGGTGATTGGAACGGGATTATTGCCTGGGTCATCACCTTCCTGTTGTTCAACTGGGCGATCTGGTCGATCGAGTACCTTGACCGCGGTAAATTGCGGCGAAAATACTCTCGCAGTCGTTGGTTCTAAGAGTTCTGGTATGCCTGGATGGCCCTGCCGCCCAGGCATACCTTACTCATCTCTCATACAAACCAGCTTTTAGTGTTCTTTATACATGTCCTGCCATCTGTTTCATGCAGATGCTCATGGGGTAGCCCGCAAGGTGCTGTAGATATACGGCGCTTTCCTGGCGGCCCCGCGGAGTGGGTGCTTTGCCAAACAGAGGAGGCGGACAATGAAACAGCAGACGAAAAAGCATCGGTGGTATCTGACGGTACTGCTTGTGGCTGGCGCGGTTGCTGTGCTCGTCGATTTGACGTATGGCTTCTGGGCTATCCTGGGGCCGTTGACAAATGGCGTTAGTGCCATAAGTCAGCACGTCTTCGTACAGGGTGCGGCGACGGCTGTTGCGTGGGGCGCGAGCTGTGGTTGGTCGGTACTCGCTCTTATCGGCGGGGTCTGGCTGGCAATTCGGCTGCTCAAGCGGCGCTAAATCGCCCGTTTCAAAACGTCACGAAAAAAACGGCGTGTCCTGACTCGTTTCAGGCGCGCCGCCTTCTTCTTCCTTATCACATTTGCCGATTTATAAAATTATAGTATAAAATCAATACCGATGCCTGCGTGAGAGGCATAGTACTTTTCTGTGTCGGGCTTTGCAGAAGAGCGCGGCCGCCAGCTGATTGCCATCCAAATCTGGCACTTGGCCGGCGGCCCCGCGGAGTGGGTGCGTAGCCGACCAAAGGAGGCAAGGCCATGCTGGTGAAGTTGCGTACTCACAGACGACGTCGTGTTCTACTCCAACTGCTCGAAAAGGTGCTTTCCGCATTGGGGCGCGCGGTTGTATATGCCGGCATGACGCTAATGTTCTGGCTGACAGTGTTCGGCGCATTTACGCTCCTTAGGGGGTGGATGTCGATCATTGTGGCTGGGATTGTTGCGGTCATCATCGGGCTTATACTGCTGGTGCTTTCAATCGTGGGAATCGTGCTGATCTACGAACAGGAAGGTAATGATGAGGACGATGACGATCTGAACGACGAGTAATCAAGCCGCTGGCCGGGGGCGGTATATCTGGCGTAACAGCTTCGATATACCGCTCCCGCCTATTTATTTTTATCTCAATGGTCTTTACAGAAATATGTTGACACTTTTTTCTTCGCCCTCGAGGGCGGTACGGTTGAGCTTGGATGCTTGTATCTATGGAGCGTTGCTGTTGTTAGGTGCGGCAGCGTTCAATGCCGTCGGCGCGTACATGCACCCGGCGGCGGCACTTTCAGATGGCCGGTATATCATCAGCAGCGATAGCAGCAGTGCGCAGAGCTATTACTGCAAGCATCTGGCCGGACTCGACGTTCATGCCGGATCGAGTTGGCCGGGATTGTGCCAAGCACCCGAGATGTTGGCCAGTGCGCTCGTCGCCGCAAGTCCTACACGCATACCGTTCACTGGTAATCTGTATGCATTCGGCAACTGCACCTACTGGGTAGCACTGCGCCGCATTGCTGTCGGC
>CAZPPY010000038.1:0-8601 GCA_964588575.1 uncultured Candidatus Saccharibacteria bacterium | reverse complement strand
ACTGTAGGTAATGTAAAACGTGTCGCCTGGTACCAGCTCGTGCAGGAGCACGAAGGCAAACTTATACTTGCCGGGGTTAAAAATATTATTGCTGGAGTGGCCAAAGAACGCGGCATTGCCAGCCTGCCCCGGCAGGACGGTTGACGGATAGTGGACGATGCCGTTTTCGAGTGCGTTTTCAATGTCGGCCTCTACGGTTGACGTCTGCGAAAAGTCGACCGGAATCTCCAGGTTGATCTTGGGGATAATGACTTCCGGTGTGTTGGTTGTTGCGACCGTGCTTGGATCGACAATGATCGGCGTTGCGCCGGCCGCCCTGCCCGGCTGGATGAACGGCGCGATGACAATTTCATTAAAAAAGCTAAAGAGAAAAATGATGAGCGTTGTCAGGCCGATTGCCAGACCAAATCCCAGCGACTGGAAATGGTGTTTTGCTTTCAGCCGCCCGCCGGCGGTGACATGGTGTCGAATTCGTGAACGAATTTGCTGCGGTGTGCGCTCGTCTTCAGGCGCTGCATGCGAGGAGACGATAACCCCTTGCGATGCGACTGGCCCGGCTGATGGTGCGGGCTGCTTCGGAGCTGGTGCGGTATGTGGCGGTGCGGACAGGCTGCCGGGCCGGTACTGTCGGGCCTGATCGGCCTGCTGGGGGTGCTGCACGCTGCCGCTGGCGGCATAAAACTCCTGCCAGACTTCGTGCTTCTCGCTGTCGGGCAGCCCGATGTAGTAATTATGCCAGGCGGTCTGAACTTCAGCGATGCTCTTGCCGCTGGCGCTCAGCTGGTGCATGAACTGCTGGTGTTTGCTGCGGGGCTTGACGGCTTCCGCTTCCCTGGCTTCAGCCAGTGGATCCGGTTCTTCAGCGTAAATCCGCGCTAGCTTTTCACGGATTAGATTAACCGCCGCATCAACGCCCCGCGGCTGCAGCTCTTTTTCGCTGCGCGGCAAGAGGTAACCAGGGTCTTCTGGTTTGGCGGGTTCATCTTGACTGGGGAAAAGTGGATTGGTTGGTGGCATGCTTATGCTAGCGTTACGTGGCTGATTATAGTACAATCTACCTCTGACATCTACCTGAATAACAGATAGATTGCTGCACATGGTACCAAGTACCTTCACGCTTCATTTGTGCCGCGATGGCGGAACTGGTAGACGCGCCGGACTCAAAATCCTGTGAGCGCAAGCTCGTGCCGGTTCGATTCCGGCTCGCGGCACCAATGATTCGTGAAAGCATGACCATCGCTAGAATAGCAAAAAGACGTCCGGTAAGGGCGCCTTTCTTATGAATATGAAAGAGGAGGTGTGCCTGAGCCAGGCAAAGGCACACCGTAGAGCAACAACGGGTTATCCCCAAGCTTCGCCACCGAGTTGTGTAGCGCGGTTGTATGCTTTTGCATAAAACACAGCTACTAGGACGATAATGGCACCGAGTATCGGCACCACTGCGATGTTCGCAACGACAATCGCGGGGTCACCAGAAAGGCCGATAGCCTGACTGAGCAAACTCTCCAGCAACAGTCCGAAAATCAGTAGCGCGAAGCTAATGACTCCCAGGATGGCTGCCGGTATCAACAGATGGCCGTACACGAACAGCGCGGTCCGATCCCAAAGGCTGAGCTTCTGATTTGCCATAGTATTGCCTCCTCGTACTGGTGAGTGCTTCTGCACACGATGTGCATTTGCGACCAGCCCGAAACGGCGCATATTAGATATGCCGCTTTGGGCTGGTAACCAGTTTTGAGAGTTCGTTGTTAAATTACAATAAGAAAGTGCAATGTTGCAGTTGATTTGAGGAGGTGTACCCGGAAGACGGAGCTTTCGGGTACACCGGTTTTTGGTTATTCGTCGAGTGATTCACGCCAGGCGCGGATTTCGGCCACGTCAGCACGATCTGCGGCGTCCAGGATAAGGCCTAGAACAATAAGGTTGACCACTGCTGCAGCAGCCAATGCACCGAGGAGGAGCCAGTTGGCTACATCTTTGGGTACATTGAGCTTTGTTGCCAGCACGATGCTGATAACGCCTGCAAGAATGGACAACGTGCTTGTTACAAAAAGCACAATACCTGTACCGAGGATCGGGCTCCGGTCCCAAAATCGCACGAACTTGACGACCAGCTTGACCATACCGTACCTCCTACCGGCAGATGCACACCGCACATTCGCACGGGGCAGCCAGCCAGAAACTCCTTCCAAGCAAGAAGCTTGTGGCTGGCCCGGTATCAAGGGTTACAAACCGCAACATTTCAAAATACGTACTGCTTTTACAGAAGTACAGATGGATATTATACAACAGATAGTAGTTTCTGTAAATATCTACTCAACGGCGGCATAAAAGCTGTCGTACACGCCGGTCGTGAGCGCTTCAAACGGCCGGGAGGGATTTTGCAGCCACCAGACGTTACAGTGCGTGGCAGTCTTGACCCGCCAAAACTCGACATCCTGTGCGAGCTTGGTTGTACTTATCTGCCCATTGGCGCCAACGACGATATACTCAAGATATTTCAATACAATGAGCAGCTGGTGTTGTGCCGTAAAGTCGTGGAGCGCTTCGACGAGGCGCGGCAGGCCCATATCGAACGTGAGCGGGCGAGAAAACTTGGCATTCATGACGAGCCGTTGCAGCTGGGCAAAGCTGACGACAAGTACTGTCTCCGGTCGCCGTACAATCGCCTGTGAAGCGGCCGTGAAATAGTCGGCTGCATCTTTTGTGATAATCAATTGCCCTCGGTAGTGTTCGGCAAATTTCTCTAAGAGGATTGATGTCTCGGAGTTACGTCCTAAATCACCGGCCAGCAGAACACTGTCGGCCCAGCCGCTGTGCGCCAGAAATTCGGTGAGTGCTTTTTGGCTGAAGCTGCCGCTCGGGGTGGACGGGGCGAAGTCCCCCGCTTCCAGTACCTTTCCCACGGTATGTTTCAGGGCGTCCGGCAGGAGCACGCGAGCCTCGCCGATACCTGCGTTTCCGGCGTCCGCGTAGGCTTCCGCCGGCGCGGCGAAGCCGTAGGCATTGCCGCCGATGACCAGCAGCTTTCCGGCCTGCGCCCGGTGCTCCGGCCGGCTCCAGAGGAGATCCGGGAATAACGGTTTATCCTGTTCCTGTTTCTGCCAGTAATCGTGGCCTTGCATCGTTACTGGTAGTGTAGCAGCGGACGCCATATATTGCAAATAATTAACTTATATGATATACTTTATAAGTAATACAAATGGAGCTGTAATGGCTGAATATTGTTTTTGCGAAGCAAAAGATAGCGCGACAGACCGCGTGAACCAACTAGTCCAAGACGCTGCAGGCTTCCGCGAAACTGCCGAAGCCGCCGATGACCCACGTACGAGCGGGCTGCTGGAGCAATGTGCGGATGGCCTGGAACAGGCAGCCAATACGGCTGAAGCGGCAGCCACAGAGCTGCAGAACCGCTGTGCCACCGGTAATTACAGCCCTGGTGATGCACGATGCTTGGGTTGTTATGCGCTTGGCGGTATGAACCGTCCCGATAAGCGCGCTACGATTGCCCGTCTCGACGGCAACGCCTAAGAAACCAGAATATCAAATTTAGAACCACCACAAGCAAAAACTTGTGGTGGTTTTTTAGCGCCCGGCGAGCGTACTAAGAATGGATTTCGTGGCGTCAAAATTGCCACGATCATTCAATGTGTGGCCAGCCTGGGTGAGGATGAGCGTGCTGTGCGGCAGGCGCCTGCTTACCGTGTAGGCAGTCTCGGCCGGACAGACGAAGTCGTAGCGACCGTGTGTGATCCAGACCGGCATCGTGAGCATATCCAAGTGGTTTAGAATGTACCCTTCTTCTATAAAACAATGGTTGAGCAAGTAATGAGCCTCGATGCGCATCGGGTTTGGATCGTACGTTTCAAAATCGGCCGGCGTGTGGCGGTCGTCCATGGAAGAAATTGAGCCTTCCATCTCGTCGAGTGCGTAGCATGATTCCTTCATTGCCACTGCGTCGTCGCTGATGGCCCGCGGCGTATGGTACGCAGCCGGGTCGTTACGGTGCTCCGCTGGTGTCCGCGCCAGGAACGCATCCCATACATCAGGGAAAAAGTTCGCAAACCTACCCTTGTCAATATGATCAATTTCTGCCTGCGTACTGGTAAAAATGCCGCGAAGAACCATGGCGGTGACCCGCTCCGGGTGTGCAATCGCATAGGCAAGCGCTAATGTCGAGCCCCATGAACCGCCGACGATGACAACCTGCTTGAGGCCGAACGTATCTAAAATTTTCTCAATGTCCTGCATAAGATGCTCAGTCGTGTTATTGATGAGCGATCCAGCTGGTGTGCTCTTGCCCGCGCCGCGCTGGTCGAAGAAAATAACGTGGTCGCGGCCGCCGTCGAAGACGCCTTTCATTTTGTCGCCACAGCCGGCCCCAGGGCCGCCGTGGAGGTATAGGAATGTTTGCTCGGCGCTCCTATTCCCCCAGTCGTGGATATAGAGTTCGTGCCCGTCGCCGACCGGCAGCATTTGCTCTTTGATAGTGTATTTGTCCGGTGTCATGCGGTTTTACGCCCTTTCTGGCGGTAGGCCTGTTTTATCTGATGGTACGCGGCGCTGTCGTGATGGCCGGGGTAAAATAGTTCGACTGGATATTTTTGCTTGGCGCGTTCCAGCTTGTCCCGGCAAACGGTACTGACGTCGATGCCGAGGACATCGGCAAGATCCATACAGTAGTGAATGACATCGGCCAGTTCATCGGCGACTTCTTGGCGTTCGGCTTCTTTGAAGTCACCCCATTGGAAATGCTCCATGAGTTCAGCCGCTTCAATTGCGACCGATATTGCAATGCTTCGTGGCGTATGCCCTTTGTCCCAGCCGCGTTCATCACGGAACAGGGCAAATGCGCGTTTGATCTCTTCCACCGTTGTTGTCGCATCGGTTTTGCCTAGAGGTGTTTTCATACGTCGAGTGTGATAGATACCGGGCAGTGGTCGGAGCCCATGACGTCCGGATGGATTTCGGCGGCGCTTATCTTATCTTTCAGGCTAGCCGATACCAGGAAATAGTCAATACGCCAGCCGACGTTCCGGGCGCGGGCGTTCGCGAAATGGCTCCACCAGGTATAGTAGCCATTACCCTCTTTGAAGAGCCGGAGCGTGTCAACGAAGCCGGCGTCCAGGAAATGCTGGAAGCCTTCACGCTCTTCGCTCGTGAAGCCCTTTTTGCCAACATTTGGCTTTGGATTTGCCAGGTCGAGTTCGGTGTGCGCGACATTGAGGTCGCCGCAAAATACGACAGGCTTTGTCTTTTCCAACTCTTTGCAGTATTCCAAAAATGCCGGATCCCAGTGTTTGTAGCGTAAATCCAGTCGTGAGAGGTCGTCTTTGGCATTCGGCGTGTAGACGGTGACCAGCCAGAACTTGTCGTATTCGGCGGCGGTAGTGCGGCCGTCGGTGTTCGGAGCGCCGTAGCCGTCGCCATCGATCCGGTACTTTTCACGGAGGTGCTCTGGAAGGCCGTTGACGATGGTATTCGGCGTTGGTTTCGTGAAAATCGCCGTGCCGCTGTAGCCTTTTTTGACGGCGGAATTCCAGTATTCGGTGTATTCGGGGAAATCTATCTCGGCTTGGCCGCGTTCGGCTTTCGTCTCCTGCAAACACAGGATGTCGGGGTCGCATTTGGTGACAAAATCCTGCAGTGCGCCCTTCTTTACAACGGCGCGAATACCATTGACGTTCCAAGAAAACACTCTCATTGCCGTAAGTATAGCAAGTTTGCTACACTGCTAGCTAATGAGCTCAATGTACAAGCGTGTGCTCTTGAAGCTTTCGGGCGAGCAACTGGCGGGCAAATTTGATGGTGGTATTGACGCTGAGTTCTGCGCCTGGCTGGCACGTGAAGTCAAAACGGCTTTTGAGGCCGGTAGCCAGGTCATCATCATGGTTGGCGGCGGGAACTACGCCCGCGGCGCCCAGTTGGCCGGCAATGGTATTCAGCGGGTTACAGCCGACCAGATCGGCATGCTGGCGACGATGATGAACGCGTTGGCGCTGACGGATATTTTTGAGCACGAGAATGTACCCACCCGTTGTCTGACGAATATTTTCGCCGAGCAGATCGCTGAGCCGTTTATTCACCGCTTGGCGCTGAAGCACCTAGAGCGCGGCCGCGTGGTGATCATTGGCGGCGGAAGCGGCCGGCCCTATGTGACGACCGATACGGCTGCCTTGATTCTGGCACTCGAACTCGACTGCGACATCGTTTTGAAGGCGACAAAAGTCGACGGCATTTATGATAAAGATCCGGCGCAATTCCCTGATGCCCGGCGCCTCGAAAGCATAACGCTTCAGCAGGCAGTCGCTGACGAGCATGTCAAGGTGATGGATAAAGCAGCACTGGGTCTAGCAACGGAGCATCAGCTGCCGATCATTGTCTTCGACGCGTTACAGCAAGGCAATATTCTGCGGGCGGTCCAGGGCGAGCCGGTCGGCACCAAGATAACTGTCTGAGCATCATGCCTCTGCCTTCGCCAGTTGCAATCGAATATCTGCACCGACGGTACGCTGCCGACGAAGCGGAGTTTGAACGCATTTTTGGCCACTGTCAGATTGTCTGGGCAATTGCGGATGAACTGATCCGGGCCCGGCACCTCGATGTCGACGTGCGACTCGTGAAGGCTGGCGCGCTACTCCATGATGTCGGCGTGTATAAACTGTATGACGGCGAAGCGTACATTCGCCACGGCGTACTTGGCGAGCGCCTGCTTGCCCAAGAAGGAATTGACAGCCGGCTCCAGCGAATCGCCGCCCGCCATACCGGCACCGGTATAACCAAACACGATATCGAGGCTACAGATCTGCCACTGCCGGTGGCGGACTATGTTCCGCAGTCCGTCGAAGAGCAGCTGGTTGCCTACGCCGACAAGTTTCATTCCAAATATCCGGAGCTTCGTTTTAACAGTGTGGAATCGATCAAGGCCGACCTTGGCCGATATGGCGCCAACAAAGTTGCCCAATTTACCAAATGGATGGAATTGTTCGGGGTACCGGATCTAACAGCGTTGGCCGACCACTATAAGCAGAAAATTACCTAGAGTCCTGGCGGAGAGAAAGGGATTCGAACCCTTGATAGCCTTGCGACTATACACGCGTTCCAGGCGTGCCAATTAAACCGCTCTTGCATCTCTCCTCGTCGGCGTGGGTTCGTATGCCCGCGCCAACGAGCACAAACTATGTTTGTTGCTCCTTGGCGACGTAGGCATACCGCCACGCCTCCTCACAAAACTGCAAACTGCTAAACCACAGGTGATTTCAGGAACATTATACAGGAGTTTTGGTGGCTGGCAGTTGTTGAGATTGCGTGTTGTGGAAATTGTTGTGAAAAATCGTGAATTTCTCTTGCCTACGCATTCAAAACAGAGATAAACTAGCAATAACAATGGCAATTATCGAACTGCGAGAAGTGAGCAAATTGTACGGCTTCGGCGACGCGACGACGCTGGCGCTCGATGAGGTAACGTTGCAGATTAACAGCGGTGAATTTGTTGCTATCATGGGGCCGAGCGGCTGCGGCAAGAGTACGCTCATGAACGTCATCGGCCTGCTCGACCGGCCGACACACGGTGAGTATTTGCTGCAGGGCAAGCGCACGGCCCGGCTTCGCCCGGCGCAATCGGCAAAGATCCGGCGGGATACCATCGGCTTTATTTTCCAGTCGTACAACTTGATCCCGCGTATGACGGTATTGGAGAATGTGGCACTGCCGCTGATATATAAGGGCACTTCCCTGACCCGACGGCTGGAGATTGCCAGCAGTATCCTGGAGCGCGTGGGCATGAAGAGCCGCGAATATTTCCTGCCGTCGCAGTTGAGCGGCGGTCAGATTCAGTGCGCGGCAATCGCGCGGGCACTCGTGAATAATCCCAAGCTGATCATTGCCGATGAACCAACCGGTAATCTGGACAGTGTCGGCTCGCGGCTGGTAATGGAGCTTTTGAGCGAAGTACACCGGATGGGCAATACGGTTTTATTTGTGACGCACAATCCGGAGTTGACCCGTTATGCCAACCGGGTCGTCTATATGCGCGATGGGTCAATCCTGCGCGACGAACAGACGAAGATCGGCGAAATTGCTGATAGCGTCCGCCAAAGCATGTACTTTGTGCCCCATAAGACAGAAGAAGATGATATCGCCGGCGTGTCGATACTTATGGATGCGGTGCCTGAGCCGGATGCGCCCAAATCAGCAAGACTGAAGACGAAGTCACCGCGTCGGGCTGCCCGGCGAAAGTCGAAAGGACGCCGCTGAAATGTGCGCGCGACTCTTAAAGGGTGAAGTTAAGACTGCGGTTCAGACGCTTCGGCGTAATAAAGCGCGCAGCCTGCTGACGATGCTCGGCGTCATCATCGGCGTTATGTCATTCGTACTGGTTGTTAGTATTGGTGAAGGCGTAAAAGACCAGGTCAATATACAAACGAACCGCCTGGGACGGGACCTTATCACCATTCGCCCCGGCCGGTTGCTGGCGCAGACCATGCCCGGCTCATTCGATGGACTTGGCCAGCTGGCCTCATTCGGTCCTGGCGGCTCTTTAAGCGAGAAAGATGTCCAGACGGTAGAGAAAACGCCCGGGGTTGGGACGGCGGTGCCGCT
>CAZPPY010000037.1:0-8951 GCA_964588575.1 uncultured Candidatus Saccharibacteria bacterium | reverse complement strand
GTAGCGGGAGACAGGAAACTAGACCTCATTTTGCGATCAATCCGACTCGATGCCGGCATTGCTATGCCGGAAGATATCGTTTCTGGCTCGGCGTGGGAATTGTTATTCTCTGAGTCAGCCGCACAAACACCAGACCCATTCATCAATAATTAACTATGTGCACGTGGGAGGTCCAAATGACCGCCAGCACCACGAAGGAGAGATTATGGCAAAGAAGAAAACTGACGTTGTTGATGAAATCGCCGTCGAAGAAGTTACCACTCCAACTGAGGAAGTTGTTGAGGTAGTCGAAGAAAAGGCCGCCGCGAAGGCTGGCAAGCGGAGCGCGAAAGCACTCCGTGAAGAAGCCGAAAAAGAAGCGAAAGAAGAACGCAGGATCCATCACACGGAAGCAGAGGCCGAGGAGTCATCCAAGCCAAAGCATACCGCCAAACCAACCCGCACTCGGCTGGAACGCGCCGGGAAGAAATTCCGCGACGCTGCTGCCAAAGTCGAAAAAGGTAAAACATACAGCCCTATGGAGGCGCTCCAGCTGGCCGTCAGCACCAGCCCGGTAAAATTTGATGCGACCGTCGAACTCCATGTCAACTTGGGCGTTGATCCAAAAGTCGCCGACCAAAACATCCGCGACAATCTGGTCTTGCCGGCTGGTACGGGTAAAGCCGTCCGCATCGCCGTCTTTGCTGATGAAAAAGTCGATGGTGCTGATATAACAGGTGTGGCGCCTATTACCGCCGCACTCGAAAAAGGCACGATTGATTTTGACATCCTGATCGCCACGCCGGCAAACATGCCGAAACTTGGTAAGTACGCCCGTCTGCTTGGTCCGCGCGGCTTGATGCCGAACCCAAAAAGCGGCACCGTTACCAGCGATATTGACCGCGCCGTTGCCGAAGCCAAAGCCGGCCGTGTAGAGTATCGTGTCGACAGCACCGGCATCGTGCACTTGGGCATTGGTAAGGTTTCATTTGGCGCCGATAAGCTTATGCAAAACTTTGCTGCCGTTGCCGCATCAATCAAATCGAACAAGCCGTCAAGCGTCAAAAGCAATTACGTCAAGGCTGTCCACGTGTCCACGACAATGGGCCCAAGCATCACAATCGCCACGAGCGATCTCTAGGCCAATAGGTACTGCACAATCTAGACAATAGCGGCCCACAAGGTCCGCTATTTGCTTGCTTAGCCTTATGTACTGAGCAAGTATTGCGCGTAACGGTAAGTTTTACTACGAAAGCTGCGCGCATTCTCACCTCTGTTAATAGTTCCTGCTTAACACTGGTGGACAGTAGTACTTTTTACACTTGCGGTTCGTGCAACATATTGCATAGAATGAATGGACATTGGAGGGTAACGTGGCGGTCTACAGTAATGAGCAAATCCGGGCGTCGATAGAGGATGGGCATATTGTTTGCGTGCCATTTGATCCGAAGCACGTCAGCCATGCAAGCCTGGACGTGACGCTTGGTTATCACTACTACCGGATCGAGCGTATGAACGAGCGGACAATCTACAATCCGTTCGACCGTGAAGATGTAGAGCGTTATTTTGATGGGCCCTACAAAGCTATGCCACATGGTGAGTGGTGTGCCTTAAACGGATTCAAGCCATTCAAAAATATCCCGCTGGAGCATCCGGTCATCGCGCTGAAACCAGGCGAGCGCATCCTGGCACACACGCATGAATTCTTCGGTATTCTACCGCCAGGCGCGTGCGAAGTCCGTAGCCGCTCCAGTTGGGCTCGCAATGGCATTGCAACCTGCTTTGACGCCGGCTGGATTGACCCAGGATACACGAACCGGCTGACACTCGAAATCTTCAACCTCAATTCGCGCGAAACAATTCTCCTGCCCGTTGGCGAGCGCATCGCTCAAATCGTTTTTCACGAAACCGGAAGTGTCGAAGGTAATTATGCTGCCGGCCGCGACAGCAACTTTAGCGGCAAATACCAGGGCTCAATGGATATGGATATGATCATTAAGACATGGTCGCCGGATATGATGCTGCCGCAGGCGTACCGTGATGTACGAACACTGCCACAAGTCATCGATGGATTAGCATATGAGTAATTCAGGCAAGTACATCGTCCTGGAAGGTCCGGAAGGCGTTGGCAAGACAACGCAGATTTTGGAATTAGCACGACGGTTACGTGCCGCGGGCTTGCCGGTGCGCACGCTTCGCGAGCCGGATAGCCAGAGCGACTTGACCGCCCGCGCACTGCGCCAGCTGACGCAGGATCCGCGCTACCCGATGAACACGAATACCGAGGTGCTGCTGTATAACGCTGCCCGTTCGCAGTCGTTGCAGGTTATCAAGAAAAGCGTTGCCCAGGGTATCATCTGCTTGGTTGACCGAAACTATTTGACCACTTTGGCAGTACAGTACTATGGCCGGGGTGACGTACCGGACTACGATACGATCAACCGCATTATTGCGTTTGCCGTCAATGGCGTCGAACCGGATTTGTGCATCGTCCTTGATGCGCCGGTTTCGACACTCGTCGAACGGCTGCAAGGTCGCGGAGCTGGTGAGCGCTTTGACAACCTCGATCCAGCATTTCTAGAAAGAGTACGCGCCGGTTATTTGTGGGAAGCGAAACAACGCGGCTTTCCGGTGGTCTTTGCCAACGAGAACAGCGATAAAGTGGCAACCAATATATGGGATCTGGCCACGCAAGCGCTTGCTATCCGGGATACATCGAAAGCTGCCGCCGCCAGCCAGCCAACCGTTCTAAAGGAAATACTGCAAGAAAAGCAGCTGAATGTGCCGAAGCATGAGCCGCCTGTATCCGTTGCGCCGGAATCGACATCCGCCGATCCGCCAGCCGGAGACGAGCCGTATCTTGTCAAAGATACTGATGGCAATTACACCATCACCGAAGCCGGCCGGCAGTATCTTTCTGACGCCGTCACCGATGTTGACGGTAGGGTTTATGCGTTTTCCGACAAACTCAGTCCAATCACCATTGCCGCCGCCATGGCGCGTCTCTCCCGGCGCGGCGATGACATGCGTGTCACGATTCTCGATGAATTTGCCAAAGGACTCGACAAAGACAAGCAACTACTCCAGCGGGTCATTACCGCCTATGGCGACGATTCAGTGCAGCAATTGGCCGGCCTGCACGTCGTCGTCGAGAAAGCATCGAACCTCCTGACCAAAAAGCTGGAATGGGGCCGGCTAGCGGCATATCTCGAGCAATCGACGCGATATATTTATTACGACCAAAAAGATGCAGACGGCAAGTTTAAGTACTACGTGCCGGACAATATCGATGAAGGCACGAAACAGCAATACGTGAAAACAATGGATCAGATTTTTTCCCGATATTCGAGCATGGTCCGCGACTTGACTGCTTATATACAGCAAAAGTCCAGTACCCCGGAAAGCGAACGTGACGGCGCCTGGCGCAGCGCAACCAAGGCTCAGGCTTGTGACGCCGTTCGCGGTACACTGCCGGTTGCAACGGAGTCGACGGTCGGCATTTTCTCGTCCGGACAAGCGCTTGAGGGGCTCATTATGCACCTGCAGAGCGATGAGCTGCCCGAAGCACGCGCCGCTGGCCAAACGATGCTCGAACAAACACGCAAGGTTATGCCAACGTTCCTGGAACGCGCCGATAAGCCTGATCGCGGTGGCGCCTGGGTGGCTTACCGTGCTACGACACGTGCCAGCGTCAAACAGTTGGCCGAAACGTATCTGCCGCAAAATCTGGCCGAAATGCCAGAGCCAATTACACTCACCAGCTACTGGCCGCACAACGAACTGGATCTCGTACCCGATATGCTGTATGAGTTCAGCAATCAGCCACTCGAACAAATCAAGGCAGAGGTCAGCAAGTGGCCGTATGAGCAAAAAGTCGAGGTGTTCCGTACTTACATGGGCGAGCGCTTGAACCGCCGCCACCGGCCGGGACGGGCACTTGAAAAAGCACATTATTCATGGGATATCGTTTGTGACTACGGCGCTTTCCGCGATTTACAGCGCCACCGGATGGTTGACGACCTCGAGTGGCAAGCCCTGACCCCTCGCTACGGCTATGATATTCCAAAGCTCGTTGAAGAAGCGGGTCTGATCGATGATTATGAGCGCTGCTTCGAGCTGAGCCTGGAGCTCTACAGCCAGCTGCAGCGCGCCGGCTACACGCTGGAAGCCCAGTACGCAACGCTGCTTGGGCACCGCGTCCGCTGGAAGATCACCTACAATGCCCGCGAAGCATTCCATCTGCACGAGCTACGCACTAGTCCGCAAGGCCACCCGAACTACCGCAAACTTATGCTCGATATCCACCAGCGCCTGGCCGAAGTCCACCCGCTCCTTGCCGAGCAAATGAAGTTTGTGAACAAAGACGAAGATCCCGAGCTAACCCGTCTGGCCGCAGAGCGCTACACGCAGTTCAAGCTGGCGCGACTCGACGGTTCTGGATCTCCACTATAATCTGTAAATTTGTAGTATTTTAAACTACGAAACTTGACAGCCGGTTTCGACGTTTGTTACAGTGCAGTGCTATGACAACTGCAATGTTTAGCTACGTACTCGTCATTCTTGGCTCAAAGGAGCGCGGCTAAGCTTTTGTCATAAAATTATTAAGCATAAGAACCGGGCTCCCCACCAGGAGCCCGGTTTTTTAGTAAGGAGTAGGAAGTGTCAAAATATTTGGAAGCCACACCGCGCGACCCCGGTACCGCTATCAACCAGTACATCATCCGTCCGGACATGCCTGACGTCGGTATGAATTTATCGCCACAGGAAGTCACCCTTGACCGCAGCGTCGCGGACAACATGGAAGCGATGGTTGATGAGTGGGCTGTGCATTACCCGAAAGAGGATACCTACGCGCAACGCGAGTTCAACGTACCATCACTGATCGTGCGCGTAGATGCCGCCGTCAATCCGCATACCGGAGAAATCGGTCTGTATGAAGTGGACGACCATCCAGTAGGTGCAGGCATGATCATGGATCTCCTGCCCGAATCCCGAGATGCCGTCGAGAAACTCAGGCAAACCCTGGCCGATCGCGGCACTCCGTTGACACGGGCATTTTTGGACATCGGCAGGCCGTACGTTCATGATGATGCACGCTGGATTGAACCGGCACGTGACGATCAGGGAAGGGCGCAGGTTGCTGGAGCGACGCGCGGCCCGCTCGAAACAACCGTAATCGCACGCGGCCGGCGGTTCGAAGATGAGTTCTCCCGCTTTATTGACCTGCACGGCCCGATGAGCATTTATACTGCCTGGGAACGTGATAATAAATATCCGCTCGTTCCGATGGGCCACGCGGCGCTGTTGCCGGGCGGCGTCGAGGAGCTACTCGAACGCAAAGGCGCTCTACAGCAGGAGCTGGCGCCGAACAACGGCGTTATCATCGCAAAACAGCTGTATTCTTCCCGCGGTGAAGCAGTCGTGCCCATCGGTGACAGACGGAACGTATATACGGCTTCACAAATGCGGCGGCGCCTGGGCATGGGGCAGCTTGTTGTACAGGCGTACTTTGAACCGGCTCGGGCATCGGATATCGGCATCCGCTTCACCGAAGGCGATCATATAAAATACCAGCTCATTCCAGAACCAACCGGACCACCGAAACCGAATAAATTCCAGCCTGGCACGGAAGACAGCTATATGACCATAGCACGCGTGTACCACGTCTATGATCCGCAAACAAAACACTACCGCGCCGTCGGCGGCGTTTCACTCGCTCGCCCGCACCCGATCGTGCATGGCAGTTCAGATTCTGTGGCGTGCGTTTTGCGGATAGGCAAGTAAATGAGTAACAGCATGGCGGCCCCTATCGAAGATCACCTCAGTGCGCTTATTGGTTACCGCACGACAGCCAACCGACCGGATGAATTAGATCGCATATGCGCCTATGTTGCAGCGCAGCTTCGGACGATACCGTGGCTGACGGTGAAAGATGAGAGGTTGGCCGGCAAACCGCTGGTGTGGGGCTACGCATCAAAGCCAAACCCGGCAAGTATATGGCTGGTTACACACCTGGACGTCGTACCCGGCATATCCGAGTCTTTTGTGCTGACAAAGGATACGCGGAACTATTACGGCCGCGGCGTACTGGATATGAAAGGTATTGCCGCCAGCATCATCGCTGCGCTGCAGCAACTGCAGAGGCCGCTCGCTAATCTTGCCTTTGTCTTCTCGACAGATGAAGAGACGGGCGGTGCGAGCATGGCCGAATTTGTCGAGAAACACGTGCGGAGCGGCAAGGCGGCATTGGCACTTGATGGCGGTGAACACTGGACGATCGAAGAGCAATCGAAGGGTATTGTGCATTTGCGCGTGACAGCCGCGGGCGCCGCGGCACACGGCGCCCGGCCATGGCTCGGTGAAAATGCTATCGAACGCCTGCTTGCTTGTGAGACAGCGTTTGCGGCCTGGTTCAGGCAAACGATAAACGCCCCGGACAGCAAGCAATACGAAGATACAACGTACAATCTTGGGACCATTCAGGGTGGCACCGCGACAAATCAGGTTCCTGCAACCGCCAGCCTGACACTCGACATTCGCTACACCCGCCGCTCCGACCATGATGCAGTGATCACCTGGTTCGCACAGTATCAGACAAATCATACCTACATCACAACCCATATCACGGTAGAAGGTGCGCCAGCAAAAGTACTGCTTGACCTGCCGCAGGTACAGGCCTTTGCCACCGTGTTGCAGTCGATGAACCTCAAGGCCAGCGGCAACGAGCGCTACGCCTATGGTGGGACCGACGGACGCTTTTTCGCCGCAAAAGACATCGCGATAATCGTCACGCGGCCGCCGGGCGCTAAACAACACACTGACGCGGAATGGGTCAGCAGAAAAGGCCTCGAACAGTTGAGCGAGGCCGTCAAGACATACATTCAGGAGACAGCATCATGAACCGAAGAATCGGCATTGTCGGCGGCATGGGCCCCGCCGCCGGTAATTATTTTGCACAAAAGATAACGGAGCTCGCGCCCGCAACATGCGATCAAGAACACCCGGTCGTTGTGCATATCAGCAATTCACAAATACCGGACCGCAGCGCATACCTGGCTGGCAATGGCGCAGATCCCGCTCCGGAAATTATACGAACGATTCAACAACTCGATCTCGTGGGTATTGATGTCATATGCGTGCCTTGCAATACGGCGCATGCGCCGGAACTCTTTGACCGCTACGCAATTGTAACGCAGACGCCGATCATTCATATGATTCAGGAAACGATGAGAACCATCCGGCAATGTTATCCGGAAGCCGATACTGCAGTTGTTTTTGGGACCGATGGCACACGTGCAGCAAAGAGCTTTGATGCCGCCGGCCGTTCGCACGACATACAGATCAGTTACCCTGATGACAGGACACAGGCTAACGTCATGAAACTCATCTACGCAATCAAGCGCCGCGGTCTTGACCCACTAGATGTTCACACACTAGAACAACTGACTGCCGGCATATCCAAAGATAAGATCTGTATCCTCGGCTGCACAGAGCTGAGTATGCTCGCCAATAAGTTACGCGCCGAAACCGGCACACGAATCATCGACAGCCTGGAATGCCTGGCGCAGCGCGCGCTCAATCTCCCGCCAAGTCTCATAGTTCCGGCTGCCGTACACCGGAAGCCAGCCTATCAGCGGGCTGATTCTCCGAGGTGAAAGCAGTTGACAAATAAAATACTCATTTGATACAGTACTCCGCTATGAACAGCTGTTCATCAATTATTAGCCTCGCTCTCATTATTCGCTCAAAGGAGCGCGGTTAAAGGCTGTCATAAAATCATCAAAGCCAACAACCGGGCTCCCCACCAGGAGCCCGGTTGTTTAGTACAAGGAGGTACTACAACATGAACGAAAAAGTACAAACAACAAGCGGCCAGGCATACGCATATCAGGATGTTTTCCCGAGCCATATGGCTGAACAGGCTACCGCCGAAGGTGAACAAACATATCCAGAGCAGTCAGAGCCAACGGCCCAAGAGGCTGCACGCAAGCAGCAGGTTGCTCGATACGTCAGCGACGTCATGACTTGGTAGTCCCGACTTGCTACAGGATTTGTAATCTGATAAAATAGGGATTAAGTTGCCAAAGACAGCGACGGACGAATCGTCTTGATAATGTCGCCGAGGTACAATCAATCTCTATATAGAGCTTGAACGTCTTTGGAAACAAAGGCGTTTTTGTTTGGCAACAATAGTCCGGCCACGGTCGATAGCTGGAAGCACATTACTCATAAAGGGAGTAAGATAATGGCTTTAACAAAGCAAAAGAAACAAGAAGTCGTCAGCGAAATCGCTGACCTGCTGGCCTCATCGAAAATGACGGTCGTCGCGGCATATCCGCACACAACCGTAAAGGCGATGCAGTCCTTACGCAAGGCAGCCCGTGCAAACGGCACCGCAGTGCGCGTCGTCAAAAACCGCCTGGTCATCAAAGCAATCCAGCAGAATGACAAGCTGAAGGACGCCGACACGAGCTCGCTGAACGGCCAGCTGATGTACGCGTTCAACGGCGAAGATGAGGTCGCTCCGGCACAAACGCTCGCCGAGTTCATGAAGGCCAACCCAACGCTTGAATTTGTCGGCGCCATTGCGGCTGACGGCAAATTCCTGAATAAGGACGAGGTCAAAGCGCTCGCCGCGCTACCTGGCAAGAACCAGCTGATCGCCGAAGTCATCGCAATGTTGCAGTCGCCGCTGAATGATGTGGTAAACGCGCTTTCCGGCAACCTGCATGCACTGCTTGACGGTGTCGCCGATAAGGCACAAGCTTAATATTTTAAGGAGAAAGATATGGCAGACGTAAAGAAACTGGCAGAAGAGCTGACCAAGCTGACTGTCCTGGAAGTGAACGAACTCAAGACCGTCCTGAAGGACGAATACGGCATTGAGCCCGCTGCAGCAGCTGTTGCTGTCGCCGCCGGCCCAGCCGCTGGCGCTGCACCTGCAGAAGAAGCCAAGGCTGAATACGACGTCG
>CAZPPY010000036.1:0-9247 GCA_964588575.1 uncultured Candidatus Saccharibacteria bacterium | reverse complement strand
TTGGTAGTAGTGCGACGGCACTGTTCCCGAACACATTCTTCATTTACGATAGTACAAACAATGTTCAGAGATTGACGATCGACAGCACCGGTACGGTTCGCATCGGAACAGGCGAAGCAGGTCATGCTACCCCTTCTGTCCTGGTTCTAGACAACAAGTCCGGTTCGGGTGACCCTGGTACATGTACGAATGGCGGGTTGTACTATAACGCAAACTCAAACTCATTCCGGGGTTGCAAGAATGGTTCGTGGGTGACGCTTGTTGCTGGTGTCGATGTACAGGTATTCTCTACGCCTGGTAGTACCAACTGGACGCGACCGGCTGGAACGACAGTCGTATTCGTCATAGCCTGTGGTGCCGGCGGTGGCGGTGGCGGTGGCAACCATAATGCTACGACCAGTAACCGTGGTGGCGGTGGCGGTGGCGGTGGCGGAGCGTATAACGCGCAGATGCTGAGTGCTAGTGATGTGGTAGCAGTTGGTGGTACGGTTAGTGTAACGGTTGGTACCGGTGGCGGTGGTGGCGCATCTCAGAATCCTGGAGTTGCTGGTACCGTTTCGTCATTCGGGTCGTTTGTAGCTGCTTATGGTGGCGCCGGTGGCGGAACGGCTGTGGGAACAGGTAACTCGAATGGCGCCGGTGGCGGCGGTATAGCGAGCGCTGCCAATGCTACTATTGGCGGCGACACAACTAGTGCCATCCTCACCGGCGTAACTGGGGGTGCCGGTGCCGGCGGCGGCAGTGGAGTGAATGGTGGTCCCGCAGAAATGGGCGGCGGCTCCGGTGGTGGTTCGCCAAGTACGGGCGGCGCCGGTGTCGGTGGTACATCAGCCCAAGGTGGTGGCGGTGGTGGTGCCGGTGGCGGTATTGCTGCGAATGCGGCGTCACAAAATGGTGGTAATGGGGGCTCCAGCGGCCCTACGGGTACCTATGGTTCTGGTGGCGGTGGCTCCGCAGGAGCGGGAGGCACGAATAACGGTAGCGGCGGCGCAGCCGGCAATACGAGCCATTGTGGTTCCGGCGGTGGCGGTGGCGGCGGCAATGCAACGAACAATACCAGTGGCGGTGGCGGTGGCGCTGGTGGGGCTCCAGGTGGTGCTGGCGGTGGCGGTGGCGTAGGATCCGGAACAGGCGTGGGCGGAACTGGCGGTTCCGGGGGCAATGGCGAAGTGTGGGTCATAAGCTGGTAAGGGGGTATATATGACGTAGTACAATGAAGCTCATGGCTATCACCAAGAGAGGATTTCAATTACTCAAGTCGAATAAAGAGTGGCTTATCTCCTGGGCAGTTATTCTGGTATCGATCACGCTGCTCATTAAATTTTGGCCTCAAGGACCAAGCCCCGTGCCTGCAAACATCAAAGAGCGGGCAAGCTTTGTCATTATCTACCCAAAAGGGTACTCGATAGATTCCAAAAGCTGGAAATATCTAACTGACACCAGTTCAGTTGAATTTACGGCCAAGAGAGATGGTTATTCCGTTGTGTTTACCGAGGAAAAAACTCCTCTGGAATACCAGGATGACGTGGCGGCGTACAATCGATTTATCGGCAGTTTGCGGCCACGGGCGAATTTTGACGTACCCCTCGGTAGCGTTTCGATTGCCAACTTTGTGACTGCTGCAAGCTACGAGATAGTCGGCGAAACGGGCATATTGAATGCAAAAGGCACATTGCTGCTCGCGCACCCCGATACACAAATAAGTGATGACCAGTGGCGCAATCTGTTCGAATCGCTTAAGGTTGATTAACCATCAGTTTACGCTTGTCCTAAAAGATGCTAGGCTAGGAGTAAAGAGGGCATAGACAAACAGATGGGGCAGATAATAGCGGTTTTAAACCAAAAAGGCGGGGTCGGGAAGACGACTACCGCTATCAATGTTGCCGCATATCTAGCAAAAGAGGGGCATTCAGTGTTGCTGGTCGATCTTGATCCGCAAGCTAACTCGACAAGCGGGCTGGGATTGCAGGGTAATCAGAGTGAAGCGGGGACGTATGAGGTTCTGCTTGGTACTGCACCGATTGATGGAGCCATAAAGCAGGCACGTGAAAACCTCTATGTTATGCCAACTGATCCACGTTTGGCGGCGCTGGAAATTGAGCTGGCCAGCCAAGATGACCGGGAACGTGCACTGCAACGGGCGCTTGGCTTAGCTTCCCATGATTACATTATTATTGATTGTCCACCAGCGCTGAGCCTACTCACAGTAAATGCCCTGACGGCCGCCGACAGTGTACTCATACCAGTTCAATCTGAATATTACGCGCTGGAGGGCTTGAGCCAGTTGCTGCAGGTTATACAGATGGTCCGTTCCGGATTGAACCCTCACCTGGAATTGCTCGGTGTAGTGATGACTATGTACGATCCCCGGACTAGTCTGTCGGCGCAGGTAAAGCAAGAAGTAGAGCGCCATTTCGGTGAGAAAGTGTTCGATGTCGTAATTCCGCGCAATGTACGGCTGGCCGAGGCGCCAAGCTACGGCAAAACGATCCTGGACTACGATAAACGCAGTAAGGGCGCAAAAGCATATAAAAAACTTGCACATGAGGTACACAAACGTACACAGAAGGGAAAGGACTCGTAATGCCAGGCCTAGGACGGGGTTTTGATTCTCTGATACCGCAGAATTTTGACAACTCTATTCTCGTTGCCGAAGATGAGCGAGTACAGAAGTTGGATATCCAACTGCTTGCGCCACGGGCTGAACAGCCACGGCAGTATTTTGATGAAACGGCTCTGGACGAGCTGGCAGACTCCATCCGTACGCACGGTGTATTGTTACCGCTGGTCGTCACCGCCAAAGATGATGGTACATATCAGATTATTGCCGGTGAACGCCGTTGGCGTGCGGCCAAACTGGCAGGTCTGAAAACGTTACCGGCGATTGTGCGGACCCTGAAAGAACTGGAACAGCTGGAAATCGCGCTGATTGAGAATGTGCAGCGGGTAGATTTAGCGCCAATGGAACAAGCTGTATCTATCGAACGGCTGCATCAGCAATTCTCGCTGCCGTACGAAGCAATTGCCAAGCGTCTGGGGAAGGCAACATCTACTGTCGCGAATATCGTGCGCTTGTTGCAATTGCCGGATGCAGCGCGTGAAGCGTTAATTGCCGGCCGAATTACTGAAGGGCATGCCCGTGCTATCCTGGCGCTGAAAGACTATCCTGAGAAGCAAGCAGCCCTGCTCCAGAACATCGAGAAACAGGGCTGGTCGGTCCGGCAGGCCGAGCAATATGTGGTGAGCGTGAAGGCCGGCTTTCAGGCGGACACTATAGCGAAAAAGCGCGTGGCAACTGAAACACCAGAGACAAAAGCGCTTAGTAAGCGCTTCAGCACACCAGTTCATATTCGGCGCACTGCGCGCGGCGGACGGCTGGAGATTGTGTTTAAGACTGATGAAGAATTAGCGCGGATCACGAAGCTCTTAAGTGGAAAGTAGCCAAAAAATCGAGACCAAACCCCGCCCCTTTGCACGGGGTTGTAAAACCACGCGATCCGACAAGATTAGAAGCGCTTGACGGTGTCGAGAGGGTACATGCGGAGCACGAGCTTGCCGACAATGTTGCTAACGTTAACCGGGCCAAAAGCGCGTGAATCAAGTGAATCGGTACGGTTATCGCCGCAAACAAAGATCTGGTCGGCTGCCAGCGTAACATCTACATCACCAGCAGTATAAGGTAGCGCGTGCTCTTTGCCGTACGGTAGTGTTTTATCCGGCTGAAAGCCGTCCAGGTGTTCTTTATTGTAAATAGTAACCACACCGCCGCTGACAACGACACGATCGCCAGGCAGGCCGATGACGCGTTTCACCAGCTGTTTCACGTCACTTTGACCGAACTGTGCCAGGTTGTCCTCATTAAAAATGATGATGTCGCCGCGATTTGGCACGTAGGCGCGGCCAGTAATAGTCGCCCATGTACGCGGTACTTTCCAAACGATCAGGCGGTCGTTATTCTGTAATGTCGATTCCATGCTTGGGCCATCAACTTGGTATGACTGAAAAACGAATGCAATAAGCGCAAAGGCGAGCGCAAAAGCGGCGATGAGAACAAAAATAGTCGAAAAAACGTCGCTCCAGCTGGAGCGTGGCTTTGCGTGACGAGTGCTTGTGTGGTCGTGCCCTAACGGGACGAAAGGTGCGGGCGTAGGAGTGTCTTCCATGTACTTGTACGATTGTACCTTATCTATTAGTGGATTAGTATCCCGTTGTATATAACACCTTTACAAGTATGACTATAGTTACTGAGAATGGGCTAAGGAAATACTAGCCGGATAATACCACCATTGTCCGGCACTTCTTAATCCCTATACAAAGAGAGGGGCTGACCCTATAATAGTACGCGACGATGATGAGACTTCTGGTCGCCCGGATCAAGCCGGCACATGGATTTTCGCAATTCCTTCACTTTGGACTCGTGCTGGCTTTGCCGGTGGTCTTGTTGGTACTGGTGCGTCTGGGCGGTGGATTCGTTCAGCTGGCTCTAAGCCTGGTTCTGTTAAGTAAGTGGCGTATGTTTGCAGTACGACCTCGCTTCTGGCCGGCAAATATCCGCGCAAATGCGGTAGATATTACGATCGGGCTGAGTGCGGTGCTATTCATGGCAAATAGCCAAAGCGGGTACACGCAACTCTTATGGGCGAGCCTCTATGCTACGTGGCTGCTCTTTATAAAGCCGACTAGCGGGACATTTATGGTTGCCACGCAAGCAATGATCGGGCAGTTGTGCGGCCTGATGGCGCTGTTCCTCGTGTGGTCGGACGGGCCCTTACTGGGGCTCATATTTTTAACAGGGGTAATTTGCTACGTTTCTGCACGACACTTTTTCGATAACTTTGATGAACCGTATGCCAAGATGCTCTCGTATTTATGGGCCTATTTTGGTGCGGCGCTCCTATGGGTGCTTGGGCATTGGCTACTGTTTTATAACGTCATTGCCCAGCCGACGCTGATATTGAGTATGATCGGCTACGGGTTGGCGGTGCTCTATTACTTTGACCATGCGGATCGGTTGAGCTCCGGTATGCGCCGGCAGTTTCTTTTTATTATGATAGCCGTAATCATCATTATACTGACGTTCTCGGATTGGGGCGACAAGGTAGTATAGCAGAAGAGGGAGGGTAGTATGACAGCATCAGATGACGAAGAGACCAAAAAACAAACGAAAACCAAGAAGGAATCAGCCGGTCGTGAGCATAGTGTTTCATCGCGGCGGACAGTTTCGCCGCTCGACCGTTTGCCAGCGTGGCAGGCGTTAAAAAACGGCCTACCAAAACAGCGGCCGCAGTTGAACAGAAGCGTTAGCTTGTTGGCTGTCGGAATTATCGTTAGTGCGCTCGTTGGTTTTGCTGGCGGCTGGTTTGGCGCAACGCGCGCCACTAGTGAGACTATTGTGAATGGAACAGTAAGTTCGCAGAAACAGGTGGTCACCAGCGAGAGTCAGCTGATTAGTAGTATTGCAAAAACAGTTGGTCCAAGTGTCGTGTCGGTCAACGTAACTGGCACGTCGCAAAATACGAACGGGTTTTTCTTTGGCTTGCCTCAAACAGAGCAGAGTGCAGGTACGGGTATTATACTGACGGCGTCAGGGCTTATTATTACGAACCGTCATGTAGTACCTGCCGGTACGACCAATGTTAGTGTGACGTTGTCGGACGGGACCGAGCTGAAAGATGTCAGCGTTGTCGGCCGTACCAGCTCCAGCAGTAGTTTGGATGTTGCTTTCCTGAAAGTAAACAATACTGAAGGCAAGAGACTAGTGCCGGCCGTGATCGGTGACTCCAGTAAGGTGCAAGTAGGTGACGCGGTCGTTGCAATCGGCAATGCACTCGGCCAGTTCCAAAACACCGTTACCTCTGGAATCGTATCTGGTTTTGGACGCAGCGTACAGGCAGGCAGCTCTGACGGTAGCCAGGCTACAGAGAACCTCGATAATCTGTTCCAAACTGATGCGGCGATTAACGAAGGCAACTCCGGCGGGCCATTGGTTAATCTGAACGGCCAAGTCGTCGGCATTAACACTGCTATTGCCGGCAATGCACAGAATATTGGTTTCGCCATACCGATTAATGACGTCAAAGGGTTGATCCAGCAGGTCGAAACAAGTGGCAATCTCCAACAGCCCTGGATCGGCGTCTACTACATTCCCCTTACGAATGACGTTGTGCAGCAATATGGACTGGATGTAAACCAAGGAGCCTGGATACCATCAGCGACGATCATTGGTCAGAACCCAATTGTGGCTGGTGGTCCGGCCGATAAAGCTAGCCTGAAGCAAGGTGATGTGATTACAAAGGTGGACGGCGTCGCAGTTAATCAAAATAACAGCTTGACCTCCATTATTAGTCGTGATCGCGTGGGGCAGGTCGTCAGCCTGACGGTGCTCCGTAATGGGAAAACAATTTCAATTAGTGTGACGCTTGGAGCGGCGCCGACCGATGATAGTAACGGTTCAAGCGGTGCTACGACACAGAGCTTTCAGAACCTCTTTTAACGAGTAAACAGTTGTATGAAGTCCTCTTCATACTGAAGAACATAGCCGGTGTTTTGTGCAATTTTGGTCAGTTCGCCGTGTTGTGGGGGTAGTGACTCGGTCAGGATATAGGCTGGTTTCGTGCTAAGTCTCTGTATCTGATCAAAAAGTTGCCGGTATATGTCTAGGCCATCGTGGCCGCCAAAAATCGCTAGCCGAGGCTCGCGCATGGCAGCAGGGTTTATTTGGAAATTGTCCGGCACATAGGGCAAGTTGCAAAGTAAAATGTCTGGCGAAATGGGCTTTTGGACGAATGGCTCAAGCAAGTTGCCGTGTAAAAAATTAATTGATGCGTTAAGTAATTTTGCATTTTTCTTCGCAACGCGCAGGCAGGATATATCGACGTCCGAAGCAAAAATAGCCGCCTGAGGCAATACGATCTCAGCCGTAATGGCCAGTGCGCCCGAACCAGTGCCGATATCAGCAATTATTGTGTTCGGCTTGGAGGGCAGAGCTTTTAGCAGATCGATTATTGTCTCTGATTCAGGACGAGGTTCAAGTACGTGATGATCAATATAAAACTCATAACCGTAGAATTCGGTCTTCTTTCTGATGTAGGACAGCGGTTCCTGTGCTGACCGCCTTTTTATCCAGGAATTGAATGTATTTTGTTGTTCGTGAGACAACTCTCGCTCGGGGTGGGCAAGTATTTGAGTACGATTTGTGTTCAATATATCCTCTAATAATACGAGGCAGTCTAGCCGTGCGGTTGCAATGCCGTAATCATGCAATTTACCAGTACCAACCTTTAATAATTCGCCAACTGTCATAGGTACTGCTTTATTGTGCGACACGTGTTTGGTCACGCCTCATTGCTGAGAAGTTCATGCTCGGCGACCTGAAGGTGCTCGATGAGATCATCGATTTCTCCATTTAAAGCGCCCGGAATATTGCTGCGAGAGTAACCGATACGATGGTCGGTAATCCGGTCCTGCGGGAAGTTGTATGTACGGATTTTTTCGCTGCGGTCTCCGGAGCCGATGAGTTTCTTACGCGCGTCAGAGTGCTGTTTTTGCTCCTCCTCAATTTTTTGCTGGAGCAAACGGGCACGCAGGACGCCCAGAGCCTTCTCTTTATTTTTTTGCTGTGACTTCTCGTCCTGGCAAGTGACAATCAGGCCGGTTGGCAGGTAGGTAATACGTACAGCTGAATCAGTCGTATTTACGCTTTGGCCGCCATGCCCGGATGATCGGTATACGTCTATACGAATATCACCCGGATTAATCTCAATATCGGATTCTTCGGCTTCTGGAAGTACGGCGACGGTCACTGTGGAAGTGTGGATGCGGCCCTGGCTCTCGGTGACAGGGACACGCTGTACGCGATGCACACCGGCTTCAAATTTAAGGTGCTTATATGCGTCAGCGCCATGGACTCCGAAGATGACTTCTTTGAAGCCACCGACCTCATTCGGCGATTCGTTGATTAGTTCTGTTTTGAAACCATGGATTTCAGCCCAGCGGATGTACATGCGGTAGAGTTCGGCTGCAAACAAACTTGATTCATCGCCGCCGGCAGCGGCCCGAATTTCTATAATAACGTCGCGGTCATTGTTTGGATCCTGCGGCGTCAGCGCGTCGACTAGCTGGTCTTCATTATTCTTGATTTTTTGTACCAGTTCTGCCAGCTCGGCATGCGCCATGTCCCGCAATTCTGGATCGTCGCTTTCTTTTAGTGCTTGGGCTTCTGTTTGATCTTTCAAGAGCCGGCGTCGTTCATCAAACAAAGCGGCCAGATCGGCTAGTGCGCTGCGTCGCTTGGCTAGGCGAGGGTACGAAGGATTGCTAAAAATGGCCGGATCCTGCAGTTTGTGTTCCAGGTCGGCAAGTTCGCTTCGGATTGATTGTTCTTTTTGCTCCATGGCTTGGTCCCTTAATGATTGCATAAGTCAGCAAAAACCACCACACGGTGAACGTGGGTGGCTTTATATTAGGTCTACTAGCTAGCGGTTTTTACTGGTCTGCTTTGCTTCAGCTTTTTCGGCTTTGGCAGCGGCTCGGTCAGCTTGCTTTTTGGCAGCAGCGGCGAGCTTCTCACGTGCAGCAGCGCCGGCGTTGGCGCGAGCCTTGAAGCGGTCAACGCGGCCTTCGATATCGACGATACGCTCCTCACCGGTATAGAACGGATGCGAGCTGCCGGAAATGTGGACTTTAACTAAAGGGTACTTAACACCGTCCAATGTAATGGTGTCTTCCGTGGCGACCGTTGAACGTGTCAGATATGTCGTATTATTGTTCAAATCCTGAAACACGACCGGCCGATAATTCTTGGGGTGAAGATCTTTTTTCATAAGCTTCCGGAGATTATATCTGTTGTTGGGATAAATGTCAAAACTGCCGTGTGTACTGGATTGACAAAATGACAAATATAGTATACCATACTATATAATGAATATTCGCAAACAAACACACGATATACAGCAAGAGACAACGCGTTCACCTTGGACGCCAAACGATTATCGCTATGGGTTAATGTTCTTTGACTATAGTGGTATTCCTGTCCAAAGAGATTTTGTTGATATGCTTACCGACCGTGCACGTATGGGTGACGATGAATCGATGCGAGTGCTGGAAGACACCTATGCCTATGGCTTGGCGCTCTATCGTGAACGCGAAGCATTTCGGCATGAAGACCAAGTGGTAAGGGGCGTTGGGCAGCGTGTTCGGCGACTTGAAGATGCTGAGTGGAACGCATCACTTGCTTTGGCGCGCGAGC
>CAZPPY010000035.1:2560-9300 GCA_964588575.1 uncultured Candidatus Saccharibacteria bacterium | reverse complement strand
GAACCTACCTCTAAGGTTTTGGAGACCTTTATACTAGCCGATGTACTATGCCCCTGCGTCGGAACCTACGCACTAATCTCGTTTTGCCTCAAACGGCAAAAGCTTCAATCTAGTGCTATGTTCCTCCTTGCAGTTTTTCAAACGGTCGACTGCGCTCCCTGGTTTGAAAAACTGGTTCAAATGCAAATAATGCAGTAACAGGGGACATTGTACGACATTTAGGATAAAAATACTACGGCAAACACTTCCAAACGATTAGCAAATCTGTTATACAATAAGATACATGAAGACCGTGCCCAATCAACCACTCTTGATTATGCTCTACGGCTTTCCTGGCGCCGGCAAAACGTATTTCGCGAATCAGTTCTCTGCCCACCTTCAGTCAGCACACGTCCAGGGCGACCGCATACGGGCTGAATTATTCGAAAAGCCCCGCTATGATCGGGCCGAAAACGATATCATTACGCAACTTATGAATTACATGACCGGCGAGTTCCTAAACGCCGGTATTAGCGTCGTCTATGATGCCAATGCCATGCGGCAGAATCAGCGTCATGCATTGCGTGAAATTGCCCGGCAGGCGCACGCCCAGCCGGTACTGGTCTGGTTCCAGATGGATCCTGAAAGCGCTTATGTGCGAAACGCGAAACGCGACCGCCGGCGTGCCGACGACAAATATGCCGCCGCATACGACCGCAAAACATTCCAGACGATCATCGGCCACATGCAAAATCCAGTGCCGTCAGAAGATTACATTGTCGTAAGCGGCAAACACACGTTCAACGCCCAATTTGGTGCCGTCGCTCGGCGTCTACGCGATCTAGGGCTTCTGAATACACAAGGCGCCACACCAGCCGTCAAGCCCGGGCTCGTAAACCTTGTCCCGCAACCCGATCCGTACAAGGGCCGCGTCGACAATACCCGGCGCAATATCACCATACGCTGAAACCAATAACGAAAAAGAGGGTACGTGCCATACAAAGAATTCGATCTCGATGGCATTGGCAAGATTAAAGTATACAAACGCCGCGGCAGCCGCAGTTTGCGCCTAACCGTCGCAGCCGACGGCAAGTTGCGCGTCACCATGCCCGTTTGGGCGCCCTACCAGGCAGGCGTAACATTTATCATGTCACGGCGCAGCTGGATACTGGCGCAAGATCGTAAGACTCCTGCACGGCTTTCGCACGGCCAGCCAATCGGCAAACTCCATAGGTTGCAATTTACCCAAGAGCCGCTCATAGATAGTGTAAAAACCAGCGTCAGAGCAAACGATATCGTCGTGACATACGGCCGAAACCATGCACCGGATGACCAAACCGTACAAGATGCGGCCCGTGCGGCCTGCTGGCGAGCACTGAAAAATCAAACGGTTGCGTTGCTGGCGCCACGCCTGAATGAGCTGGCCGCGCTCCATGGATTCGACTACCGGAGCATGAACGTCAAGCGCATGAAAACCCGCTGGGGCAGCTGCGACCAGCATCGCAATATTGTTTTCAATCTGTTCCTCGTGCAATTGCCCTGGGAGTGTATCGACTACGTTATCCTGCACGAACTGTCACACACCGTCGCACTCAACCATGGGCCGGATTTTTGGCAGCAGTTGGAAGCTGTCCTGCCAAATGCCCGGGCGCTCAGACGAATCATGAAGCAATACCAGCCCACGCTATTGATGCAAGCATAAAGCGCGCTACGCTATACGCTTCTGCTATGGCATAATAACGATATGCTGCTCAGGAAAATCCGCAAAAATAAAAAACCACTGGCGCCAACCCGTTCGGCCGCTATCGCCCACGAGCGGCTGACCAGCCTTATTAACAGCATGGCGGACGGCGTTATCGCCCTCGATAAGGATGTCGAAGTCGTTATCTATAACGGCGCTGCCATGAATATTCTGGACCGTAACGACCCTATCGAAGGCAAGCGCCTGAAAGACATCTTTCAGCCTGTAGATAAGGACAGCAAGCCCGTAGATGTCACATCGCTCGTCAAGGATGCGACTATGCCAACCGCCAACCGCGACCTCCGGCTAAAATACGGCGACGGGAGCATCGTCAACCTCTACACCAGCATTGCGCCGGTCCGCCTGGGCTATGGCGAACAAGGACAGCAAGGATATGTCGTCCTGCTGCGCGACATCACGCATGAAAAATCGCTCGAAGAAGAGCGCGATGAATTCATATCCGTTGTTAGCCATGAACTTCGCACGCCAATTGCAATTACCGAAGGCAATGTCAGCAATGCTCAGTACATCGCTGAGAAATCGGGCGACATGAATCAGATAAAACAGGCGCTCAACGAAGCACACAATCAAGTATTATTCCTGGCAGATCTCGTCAATGATCTGTCTATGTTGTCTCGTGCTGAGCGGGGCAAAATGCCGATCGACATCGCGGAAATCAACATACCGGAATTAATAGAAGAGCTGCGGCACAACTATCATGAACAGGCGGCCACGAAAGGATTAAAGCTTGAAACCGATGTCCGGACGACTCCTGCCAAAATCCTGGTCTCCAGCAAACTGTACGTCCGCGAAGTGCTCCAGAATTTTATCACCAATTCGATCAAATACACTGAGCATGGCAGCATTACCATACACGCCGAAGACATGCCCGGCGGCGTACGCTTTGCCGTATCTGATACAGGTATCGGCATCAGCCACAGCGATCAAAAGCGCGTGTTTGAGAAATTCTTCAGAAGCGGCGACTTCCGCACTACCAAAGCCAGTGGTACTGGTTTAGGGCTCTACGTCACCGCCAAGCTGGCCCGGCTGTTGAATGCCAAAATTAAGCTCCACAGCGTCCTGAATAAAGGCTCAACCTTCACGATCGACATTCCCGACCTGGAAACTTCCGCCGAACAGACCACCAGCCGGCCTGCTACCAAGTAGCCACGTCGGGAATCATTCATCACCTCTATTGACATTCTAATTTTGTTATTATAGAGTATCACCGGTTGCTCATTCACAAGTGGAGTCCATCGGTGGTATTTTGTCCAGCAATCAGCCGGACAGCATACTGCCTGTGGGCAAAGGTAAGTTGTTCCTGAAAGGAGCAACAACATGGCTGAGAAGGTCGCGGGAGTCATTGGTGTCATACTGATGATTGCTGCGTTGTTTGCGATCATTTTCGGATGTGTTGCAATTGCGGATATCAGCGATAACCTCGCGATCCAAAACGCTCACACGTTCGAAGACCTCGTGCCATACGCTGACCGTTCTCCGATCCCGCTCACGGACCTTTCATTGGTACAACCCAATGAAACAGTGCTCATTCAGCACTGCTATTCGACAACTTCGCATAGTGGAACCTGTGAGACGCTCACCTTCGTGCTCAACACATGGCTCGGGCACTACAAAACCGAACCCGTCGTTGTGTACGAATACGTATCACAGAAAGTGGGGCCATACGACAACAAGCTTGACTGGTTTGACCCTTTGGCTATTACCAAGGCGCCGTCCAAAACGACGCTCAAAGTACTGGGCAATGAATTCGCCTCGTACAGCAACGGCCAAAGCATGGATACAGAGCCGAATGGCCCGCTAGTGTTCATTGTCAGCCAGATCGGCAAATAAAAGTTAACTTACCTCCACAGGCAGTATGCAATCATTAAAAATTAAGGTGCAGCAATGCTCAAATGGCGCCGAAGGTATGCAATGATGCGGAATTACCAATGTAATTCGATCCACATCTTTCATATTTTCGGTTCCAGCCTTACCTCTTTATCAACTCGTTCTAAGAATGCTGTTCGACGCGCATAACCGGAATACAAACGTTCCGGCCCTTCCAGTCGACATCAAAGAACTCATAACGAATCATTGATTCATTCAGTAATACGACGTCAACCAGCACCACAAACGGCAACGCCACAAGTGAACGGACCAGCCAGCTACGGTATGCAACGCCCACAATGCAAGCGTATGTAATAGTAAGAAGGCCGACGGTCACGGCGCTCAGTATCGTCAGCCGTACCGGTGCAAAGCCAAACAGCCCAATAACTAGGAAAATATAGGGCATAAGAACGCATGCCAGTTCGGCTAACGTCAGGAGAAGCACCATTTCAATACGGCGGTGGACTTGCGGATAGCGGGTCCGTACTGTTGTGGCGCGCTGTTCGCTGCGGCTCTTATCGCTGATTATCCCCATTTGCTCGCTGCTTTGCATGAAGCTGTAACCGTCATGAACTGCGCTAACTCGGGCAAAATAACTCTCCGGTACAATTGAGCGGCTGACCGCGCCGAAACCACCAGCGCTCAGGAGCAGGTCGCGTCTCACCAGCCAGCACGTACTGAGCACGGGCGGACGGCGAAATAACCGGCGCGGCAATGCCAGCTCCCAGGCATAGCGCATAGGCTGCAGCAGAGTTGAGCCCTGCCAGCCGAATGCAGCCGGTACGACATTTTTTGGAATAACACTGATCATACTCTTGCGCTTGCGCAGCATGGCCCCTACCAGCGCGCGCAGACTATCGGGACCGTATCGTACATCAACACCGGAAAAGAGAATAAGTTCGCCGTTTGCCTGGTCTAATAACTGTTGATAGGCGTGATTCTTCGCCAACCAGTTGTCCTCCGGCGGCGTTCCCTGCAGGAAGCGGACACCATCGTGCGCAAAGCTTCGGATAATCTCCGGCGTTCGCTTGTTTTGCGAGCAATCATCCAGCACCAACACTTCCAGCTTCGGATAATTCGAAGCCACGAGCGACGCCAGGCAAGTTTCCAAATCTCCAGTTTCATTGCGAGCTGGGATACAAACAGTCACCGTAGGCAGATCTGCATCGGCTACCGCCCGCGCCGACAGCTTCGGCGCCCTGGTTGTCCAGAGGTGCCTCACCGTTGAAGCAAGGAGCATAACCGCTACAACAATATCGGTGCAGCCAAGTGCCAGTCGAACCGTGTCCGGCGGTACTTGCAGCGATACATTCGCCAACCATAACAACGTCACGATCAGCTGCAGCCCTATGGTCCATACACTCGTTGCCAACGTCGCCCGGCGCAAATATTTATCATTAATACGCCCCTTTGCCAGGCGCAGCAGGTTACATACCCGGTAGACAGTTATAATAAGAAGTAGCAGAGTGGGGAAACTCGGGTGAAGTGAAAGTAAAGCAACGCTGGACGCTACGAGAGGTGCCGCCAGGATAGCAGCCATAATCTGACGGATCCGTAACACGGGCACGACACTAACAAGCAGTTCAAGGGCAACAATACCCCAGAAGAGTCTCAAAACGAGCAGCATACCCATACTATAGCATGTGATTTCGGCCGTCCGATCGTTCATTTTCGCCAGAGATCACCGGCGAAGTAGATAGAAACATGTCGATTTTGAGTGACCTTCAGGCCACGAGGATTCGTGTCGGGCGCATGGATGCGCCTTTCCACTGTAGTCTGGACAGCCGGCTCTGCCATTCACAAAAAACTAGTTTCCGATCGCGCGGCCTTTACCCTTTTTAGGGATATTTTTATAACCAAAAACGTTACTTGACCAATTAGAATCCAGCTGGTAGACTTGACACCAGTGGCCTACAAATATGTAGGCTGTTTTTAATTGCAGAGGAAAAACAGTGGCTGAACAAATATCGCGCAAGAAGTTGCGCCGACTCAGACAACCAACACAAACCGTGCGCGAGCGCGCTGAACGGGCCGCTGAACCGAAGAAGAACCGCAGGCTGTATATCAGGCTGCCGTTCGGCAGTGTCATCAAACGTTTTTTGAGTCGTCTCGGCCGATTGAAATTCTGGAAGCCACTCAAGGCAACCTTCCGATTCCTCGGACGCGTCCTTATTCCGCCTTATATCCGCCACAGCGTTTACGAACTTCGGCAGGTAGCCTGGCCGAATCGCCGCCAGACGCTGCAATTGACCACGGCCGTCATTATGTTTGCGCTGGTCTTCGGCGTCATTGTAGCCGTCTTTGACACAGGCCTGGATAAGGTATTTAAAGAGTTAATCATAAAGAGGTAGACAACCGTGAGCAACCGTTACGATTCCCAAAAACAGTGGTACGCTATCCACACCTACAGCGGCTACGAAGAGAAAGTCGCCGAGAGCATCCGCCAGCGCGCCGAATCACTCGATATGAAGGACAAGATCTTCAAGACACTCGTCCCGAAAGAAAAGATGATCGAAGTGAAGAACGGCAAACGCCGCGTCGTTGAGAAGCGTATCTTCCAAGGCTACGTACTCGTCCAGATGAAGATGAGCGAAGACGCCTGGTATATCGTGCGTAACACGCCGTCCGTCACCGGTTTCGTCGGTTCCGGCACCGAACCAACTCCATTAAATGATGAAGAGATCGAAAAGATCAACAAGCGCATGGGCGTCGAACAGCCGAAGCACAAGATCGACTTCTCCCTAGGCGAAGTGGTCAGTATCACCGATGGTCCGTTCAAGGGCTTTGATGGCGCCGTCAGCGAGATTGACGCACAAAAGGGCAAGCTGAAAGTGCTCGTCAATATGTTCGGCCGCGAAACACCGGTTGAACTCGACAGCCTCCAAGTAAAGAAAATGTAGTCACGGCCTTCGGTAACCACCTATGAGGAAAACGAAGAACCAGTTTATTTTCGGAACCGTCGTGCACGACCTGCGCGTTGGCTTCGGCAAGCAACTGCCAGAAGTCGCGGACGCGCAGACACGGAATATGTACCTGGCATATATAGCCGGAATTGTCGAACGTTAAACGTATGACAAAGACTTCTGAAATGTTACGGCACGAGAACGGGCTCCCGAAATTTGCGGCGGTTATC
>CAZPPY010000035.1:0-2550 GCA_964588575.1 uncultured Candidatus Saccharibacteria bacterium | reverse complement strand
CGTGCGTTTAAGGAAGGGGCGGGCAAACGCATGATGCATGAAGGCGGCGTAAACTTTCCTGTACGCGTGGATGCGAAAGAGGTGGTAGCCGGACTCGCCATGCAGGGATTTAAGGTATCCCAAATGGCGTATAGCGATTATGAACAGGGGATGTATTTGCCGAGTACGCGCCAACCGGTCAAATTTGAAGAGGCGTTTGCGCGCGCGTTCAACCTGAACAGGACTGAGGCCGCATTCCTAGTCAATTCGCTCGGCGTTGATTATCTTTTAGCAAGCATGGGCAAACTTGCCTGGGAGCATTGGAGTTATCACGGCCTTAATACATCCGAACGATGTCAGGCATTTAACGACGCTATAGAACAGATCCGCGAAGGCCGCCGTCTGCCTGAGACAGATATTCCTGAAGGCATGCTTTTCCTCGGTATCACCGCCGTAGAATCTGCCACAGAAACAGATTAAGATACTACGTTCATAAAGTGCACGCATGAGGGGGTAAACGGTAATGGACGAACAGCTGAGCATGGACACAACGCCTGTCGATCCTGAGTTTGCAGAGGGAACAGCCATAGCGGAAGTACGCCGGCGCCGCGTACCAGCCGCCACGCTGCGACTGCTCGGCCATGCAGCTTTCCGCGGCGCCAGGGTGACTGGCACTATTCCATATCTGCTGTTGCCGTTTGCAATGTATTCCGATGAAGTACGCGCCGCAAGCTCGGCGCTGCACTTTGTATCGCGCATCTTTGAGCGCGCCGGCGATAGAATGCATGCCATGAGCCAGTCCGGAGAAACCTCGGCAACGGCAGAACTATTACCCATAGAAGACATGGAACTCGAAGAATAAAAGTATAGTTATTGTAATAAATGACGGGGAGAATGTACGTGTGTTCACACGCACGCACCTTCTCCCCAGGTAGCACTAGCTAACCAGCTTTCTTACCAGTTTCCCAATAAAGCGAAACAGCTTCCAGAACAACACCGCACCGCCAATCTGCACTATGAAGTACATGGCAGCGATAGCCGGAGCAATGGATGCCCCTCTGTCATTGGTCAGACTCGCTAACCAGACTATGGTTGCTATGGCCAGCGGCCATGCAAGCAGAACAGAGATAGCAATTATCGGGAAATCAGCATACCCCGAGCGACCGCTATCGGTCGAGCTTTGATCTGGAGCTTCAGGTAGATCTGGCATTGCTTATCCTCCTACCGGTACCGATATCCACGCTGCAAAAGCGCATTGCGGGGCACCAGCCACTCATAACCTAGTGTTTTTATGTTACAAATGGCTAGCGCCTACAGCTCTAGGGATACTTGTTGTTAAGCTACCTGTCACGATGAAAGGTGGCCGGCAAGAGCATGAAGATGTTATTCTTATGCCCTTACCGAACCGATTGCAGCTGTACGAGCTAATAGCTAAACAGCCGGGTCAGGAACGTAATGTAGGCCGCGATGGATGCGAGGAATACTACGATGATCGCAGCCGCCATGATGTGGACGGGTGCCGTGGGCAATAGCCGTACGGAAACCCAGCCAAACACAAGCGGTACGACGTACTTAAACGGCGCGACAGTGAAAGCAAAGATAAACTTTGCCCACTCCGGCCATCCTCGTGCGCTCATGAGCCGCATAGTCCTTACCTCCTGCTGGGCTACGGTTTTCATCCAAAAGACGCGAACAGTTCGCGAAATCAAACTGGACGAACCGGCCAGCCCATCACCGCCTTTCAAAAAGCAGCGCCGGGCTAGCAGGTATTTCGTAACAATAGCTAGAAGTAGGTAATGGCGCTCTGCGTATTTGCCGTTGGGCAATACAGAAAGCGCCACCCCGTTCGTTGGCCGTGTAGCCGTTAGGCCTTACGTTTTCGCGTGCGTGTTTCCGCAGCGCCGGCAGGTTCCGTTTTGCCTATGTACTTCGAGCGCATTTTGCGTTCGGGATCATGCCAATAGGCATACCAGTACGGCCCATGACCAGAGCCATGCCGGCATTTAGAACACCTACGCTTGCCGCACTTACGGTACTGCAGCTGATACGTAATCTTACGGTCTGTGGGTAAATCCACATCTGACTCCTGTCTACCCTGAACGGGCGACTACAGCACGACCAAATTGTCAAAGTTCACACCTTTTTTGCAAGGCGAACAAGACTGTTACATTATATACTATATATGAATTTCTGCAACTTTGTGCGCACGATATTTTGATTCCCAAGAATGGCTCAGTCCGACTCTTTTCAAAACGGCCATTAATGTGTATAATCTCATCTGTTACGCACTACTAAAAGGTAGGAGAACCAGGCAAAGCTTCTAATTGCCGGTTCGATAAGGAGATTTACTCATGGCAAAAGCCATCAAAGCACGATTGAAAATGAAAATCCAAGGCGGTCGCGCCAGCGCGGCGCCGCCAGTTGGTAGCACGCTCGGCCAGTACGGCGTGAACATGATGGATTTTATCAATGGTTTTAATGAAAAAACCAAAGACCTGCAGGGACAGATGATTACTGTACACATCAACGTATACGAAGACCGCACGATGGACTTCAGTATCGTCGGCCTGC
>CAZPPY010000034.1:0-9674 GCA_964588575.1 uncultured Candidatus Saccharibacteria bacterium | reverse complement strand
TGGAGTTCGGCCAGAATTTTCCGGGTATTGCCCTTCGCGTCCTGCTGCAGGGATTCTATGAGTTCCAGAATCGGTATGCCTGCCGTCAGCATCGTCGACATGTCAGTAAACAGACTTAACTTATCTCTCCCATGCAGTTTGATATGCGATATCTTCATTCTCTAACCCCTCGTGACACGCAGGACTTCGGAAATCGTCGTCCGGCCGGTTATGACTTTCTGTAATCCATCTTCAGTCATCGTTGTCATGCCGTCTTTCATGGCCTGAGCCGACAAGACACGGCTGTCTGATTTCTGGGTGATGAGCTGGGCCATGGCGGGTGTGATTTCGAGGACCTCAAAAATGCCGAAACGCCCCTGGTAACCGGTATTATGGCAGGCGCTGCAGCCGACGCCTTGGTAGACGCGGACGCTCGTCTTCTTGCCAAAAACTTTCAGTACGAGTTTTGAATCGACGCTGTTTAGAAGGGTTGCCTGGGTGCTGTCGCCCTGCCAGCCGCTCGGACCTTTGGTGAGCGCCAGGCTGGTCTTGCAGTGGCTGCAAATTTGGCGTACCAGGCGCTGTCCGACAATCACATTTACGGTGGAGGCCGCCAGAAAGGGCTCAATGTTCATATCCACAAGGCGCGGGAGCGTGGTAACGGCGTCGTTGGTGTGCATCGTGCTGAGGACCAAGTGGCCGGTCATGGCGGCGTTGATAGCGATATCAGCAGTTTCCTCATCCCGAATTTCACCGACGAACAGGACATCAGGATCCTGGCGCAAGAGCGACCGAAGGCCGGCGCTGAATGTCAGGTTTGTCTTGGTATTGGCTTGGATTTGGTTGACGCCCTCGACAACGTACTCCACGGGATCCTCAATCGTGGCGATATTGCGGTCGCGGGTGTTTAAAATCTTCAAAATGGCATAAATCGTGGTTGTCTTACCGGATCCGGTTGGCCCGGTGGAGAGAATCATCCCGAACGGGCGGTTGATGCCCATGCGGACTTTGGTGAGGTCGGCGGGGTTCATGCCGAGTTCTGTCAGCGTAAATTGCCGGGAATTCTTCGCGAGCAGGCGCATCACGACCTTTTCACCGTTGATGACCGGTACGATGGAAATACGAACAGTCAGCTCTTCGCTGGCTCCTTTTGCATCGAGATGAATCCGGCCGTCTTGGGCGCTTAAATGTTCATCGGTGCGCAACCGTGCCAAAACTTTTAGTCGGGCTGCCATCTGTTCGTGCCACTTCTTCGGCAGTGTAGCTTCGTCGTGCAGCACGCCATCGATGCGAAAGCGAATAACGGTGTGGTCCTTTTGGGGTTCGATGTGAATATCCGAAGCGCGAAAGTCGTTGGCGTATTCAAACAGGGTATCAATAATGGCATTAATGGGCGGCGTGACCGACGACTTGCCAGTGATGCCGTTGAATACTGCCGCCAAACCAGGCTTATAGAGATGCAGCGCGGTCAGAATCTCCGGTTCCGGGCTGTAGGATATCTGATATTGCTTGACGCCGGCTTTCTTCGCCAGCATGTTGTAGAGGTCGACAGATTCTTCCGGATGGGCTGTCGCGATGTGCAGGCCGCCATCATCGACGCTGAATGGAATCGTCTGAAACCGTTCGGCAGTTGCTTTTGGCAAAAGGTGCAGTAAATCTTCAGTGATGTTAATGTCGGACAGGGAAATGTACGGCAGCTGGTAGTGGTAGGCAATGACGTTGCCCAGTTCGACGCCATTGAGATAGTCGTCGAGAATGAGAGTGTCGTACAACCTCTGGTGCTCGCTGGCTGCTTTGGCTTCGGCTTCCTGTAACTTGGCCGTGCTCAAATACTTCAGGTCGCTGAGGATCTGGGCAAGTTCAGCATCAGTTAATACCATATTGTTCCCACATTGGTTCTTACGCTTATTCTACCATGAAGCAGGCGCAGGCCTTATGCTATAATGACCTCAGTTTTTGCCTGAGTTTTATCTGACACGAGAGCCACATGGAAAATAACGCCATCCGTAAGATTATTATTATCGTCGACAACGATCCGTTCATTGTCCGGGCCTACAAATCTGGCCTGGAAGAGGCGGGCTATATGGTGGTCGTCGCACAGGACGGAGAAGAGGCGGTGAAGCAGATTCGTGCCTTGCATCCGGACTTGGTACTTCTAGAACTTATCTTGCCGAAGCTGGACGGTTTCTCGGTGCTGAAGACTATCAAGGACGATCCAACGGTCGCCAGCATACCGTTTGTTGTCCTGACGACACTCAGCCAACAGCACGATGAAGACGAAGCACGCGACGCCGGCGCAGCGGATGTGCTGGTGAAAAACGATGTTTCGCTGAACGATGTGCTGATGCATATCCAGCGCATTTTATCCGCATAAAAATCTAGGTAATACTGTTTTGGCAACTCGTGTGCTTGTTGTTCTGCCGATTTGCGAGGGATTCGCAACCGGATAAGGAAGAAATACAAAGACCCCATCCGTATTTGGGTCATTCGGTTACCAAAATACGGATGGTTGTAGTGTATTCTGACGTGGTAGCAGGGGCGAGATTATTGGCCTTCAGCCTCCTCCGCTCAACCATGCTCGGAGCAAGCTCCTATGCGTGGTTTCGCTCTGCGAACTCGCTGGCCATGCATCTTTGCCTTCGGCAAATCTGCATTCGCGAGTTCAAGCTAGTATCCTACCAAGTAAAAACCCCACCTTTCCGGTGAGGTCCTTACTTGGTAGCAGGGGCGAGATTTGAACTCGCGACCCCAGGCTTATGAGTCCTGTGCTCTAACCAACTGAGCTACCCTGCCTCGTCGAAGCTTACGGATAAGCCTCGTTTTGCCTTTCGGCAAAAGCTTCGGCCTCATCCTACGCTTCTCCTCTCAAAATTGCATTCAGTCGCTTCGCTTCTTGGATTGCAATTTTGCTTGAGCTGCAAAGCAGCTCTGCTCTTTTCCTAAACACAAACGAGGAAAATAACAGAGTGGATTGTAACAGACATTAGGAGGTTTTGCCAGAGGTTGGGAAATAATGAGGGTGACTAAGTAGCAGCTCGTGCAGCTGCTCGTAGTAGCCGGTGGCTTCCGGGGACACGGAAACCTTCGGCAGTTTGGCGTTGTGCAGGCGATCGTGGGTGATGCCCTCCTTGTGCCATGTGTGGCCTTCACCAAGGTAAATTACCATTATGGGCATGATTTTATCCAGCGCGTAGATAAATTTTGCCTCCGGACCATCTTTCTGTTCGTAGGCGTGGATGGTCGCTGTCAGATCCGGGAAGTCGGGCCACTCGGCCTCCAGGCGTTCCAATGCCATGGCTTCCCGTTCGATCTTTGATTGGCGCTCGGCCTCTTCGGCATAAAAATATGTGTCACCGGCATAAACTTCCACCATGTCATGTACCAGGGCAAGTCGGATGAGCCGGTCGCGGTCCAGCTCCGGAAAGTACTCACTCAAGAACCAGGCGGCCATTGCCAGGTTGTAGCTGTGCTCGGTGTCGTTTTCCTGCTTTTTGAAGTCCGGCGGAACATCCAAGCGCCGCTCGGTTGCGCTGAATCGAAGCAGGAGCGCCTGCAGATCAATTAATCGCTGGATTGTCGGCTTTCCCATAGCTAGTCTCATTGTATTACAGAAGCTGGATGATTTGGGCGTTTGGGAAGGGTTCAGAGTGGTGAAACGGAATATCCGGATGAATCACGTGGCGCAGGGCCCGACCGATTGCACCGTGGCTGACAACGAGCACATTATCGGCTGGCAGGGATCGTAGGAGCTCGTACGCCAGGTGCATCCGTTCCAGTAAGGTGTCGGTTGTTTCTACGTCAGCAAAACCGTCGATGTTGAGGTCCGGCTGCCAGGGTTTGCCCTCCAGAATACCGAGACCGCGTTCCATGAATAGGCTATTCAGCTCGATGGCATCGACGGGATACCCGATGACCTCGGCAATAATTTTTGCAGTATCGTGCGCCCGGCCCTGCGGCGAACTAACGATGTGGTCAATGTGAAACTTCCGGGCGTGCGCTCCTGCTTCCCGCGCCTGCTCGCGGCCTTCTGGCGTAAGTGGTGTTTCGGTGTGTCGGCCGGCCCAGTGGCCGGTCTTATTCATTTCGCTCAGGCCGTGGCGAACAAAGTAGAGGTGTTTCATACCAACGCTCCTTGCTTATACCAGCTGACAAATTGTTGCCAGCCGATGGCCACGTCGCGGTCGGCGTGGATTGTTCCACGGTCGTACGCTTCGGCAATACTCAAGCCATTGTCTCCGGGCATCGTAATGACCTTATGCGCCGGCGCACCGTATGACCCGCGGCTTTCGGTGAGCAGCATCCCAACGTGTTCGTTCCGGAAGAGTTGCTGCTGCGTTCCGTCGCTATAGACAAGCAGTTGGAGGAGAATGGCCCGCCGGTCTGATAGCATACGGGTCAGGTTCAGGAAATCTTCCGGCGTGAGCCAGGTATTCATTGATTTCATATACGGACCAGGAAAGCCGCCGAGACCCGGCATAATCCATGAATCGTCGCTGACAATCACCGGTTCTTTCACGAGCGCGAAGGCCTTCCGGGCTTTGTCGTGGACGATAACTTCGCTGTCTTCGCCCTGGATTTCATCGATTTCCAGCGCTTTTTGGACAAGATGCACGCCCAGCGGTTCGCACACCGCACGGGCAATCTCAAACTTCTCGGCATTGCCGGTTGCAAAAATCACGGAATACATTATTTCAAGTATACTGGATGCATGATTGTTGAGCGATGGCACACCTGGGTCAACCAGCCCAAGTTTGATAAAGCGTGGCACGAACAGGATGTGGCCGATGAGCTGCAGGAGCTGCGTGAAGCGCGCGGCCTTATTGCCCGCTGGAGTGAACTGAGCGATGTAGTCTACACGGTGACACGAGCCCGCTGGAGCGGCCACGTGCTTACCTATCCTATCCCGCGCTGGCAGGTGCCTGCCGGCTATCTATACATGTATCCCAAATATAGTTCGCGGGCGCTCTTTTTCAGGCGGGCGGGGAAAAAGGCCGGTGCGCCTCAAGTCGTTCAATCCGTTCGCAACCCCAGGAAAGTGCAGAAGCTTGAGAAGATCGCAGAACTGAACGGCGTTGATCCGGCGGTATTTGTAGATGTCTGCACGCAAATGCTCAGGCGCTGGCCGCTGCTTCCATGATCCGTTTGCCGCTAGAGATAGGTACCTATGTCGTGGCAGTTAGCGGCGGCGTGGATTCGATGGCATTGCTTGACCTGCTGGCCAAACAGTCGCCAGTCGCCAGTTACCAGTCATCCGACGCGACAGACAATAGACAGCTGACAACGGATGACTCCGGCCGTATACGGCTGGTTGTGGCGCACTTTGATCATGGTATCCGTGACGATTCGGCCGAAGATAGAAAGCTGGTTCAGGCTGCCGCTGAGCGCTACGGGTTGCCGTTTGCGTACGAGGAAGGCCGGTTGGGAGTGCAGGCCAGCGAAGCGGCCGCACGCACCGCCCGTTATGATTTTCTGGAACGTGTACGCCAGAAGTATCATGCTAACGCCATCATAACCGCGCATCATCAGGACGATGTGCTGGAGACGGCAATTCTGAACATCTTGCGCGGCACCGGGCGCAAAGGATTAACGTCGCTTGCCAGCCGGCCCGGCATCATCCGGCCATTGCTCGAGATGCCGAAAACAGTGTTGCGTGACTATGCGCTTGAGCAGAGTATCGCCTGGCGGGAAGATACGACGAACACTGATGACCGGTATCTCAGAAACTATATCCGCCATCATTTGCTGACACGGCTCAATGCAGCGGCCCGCGCGCAGCTGCTTGCGATCATCCAGTCCGCACATACGACCAACCAAGAGCTTGACCGGCAGCTCTTTGGCTTGCTGGATATCCAACCGGCGGCCGAATTGCTTGACCGGCGGCTGTTTACACAGCTGCCGCACAATGTCGCCAAAGAGCTGCTGGCCAGCTGGTTCCGGCGCCACGGCATTCAAAATTTCAACGCGAAAACCCTGGAACGGGTAACAATTGCAGCAAAAATTCAGCGGCCGGGCGCTATAGTAGATGTGATGGATGGCCAGGCTGTTCGTATTACCAAGGATTCGCTGGCACTCATGAGAGTCGAGCGCTAGCAAGGAATATATAGACTAAGGTATAATCAATAGACGTATGGATGGAAAACTGAAACCAAAGCGTGGCGGCCCCAACGGTGGCGGACCACAGCGCATCATGAAGAATATAGGTTTTATTGCGGTTGTCGTGCTTGTCGGGCTGATAATCCTGGCAGCGACAAATCAACCGTCGTCGCTGAAGGAGATTCCAATTACCCAGGCGGTGCAGCAGGCAAACGCCGGGCAGTATAGCAAGATTACGGTTGACGGTAATGAGCTGGATATTACCAAGAAAGGCGACAAGAATCCGAGCCTGAAGGCATTCACCGAACCGAACGCAACCCTCAAGGACGAGGGGTTTAATTACAGCAAAGTAGAGATTGCCGCCAAGTCGACGTCGTCCAATTATTCGGCGTGGCTGACGATCGGCTCAACTATTATTCCAACGGTGCTGATCGCCGCGTTCCTGTACTTTATGCTCCGGAGTGCTCAAGGTCAGGGAAATCAGGCGCTTTCCTTCGGGAAGAGCCGGGCGCGCCTCTACGGCAATGAGCACAAGCGTGCCACATTTGCGGATGTTGCCGGGAGCGGCGAAGCGAAGCAGGACTTGCAAGAGGTTGTCGAATTCTTGAAGTATCCAAAGAAGTTTGCAACAATGGGCGCCCGCATTCCGAAAGGCGTGCTGTTGGTTGGGCCTCCAGGCACCGGCAAGACGCTTCTAGCCCGCGCAGTGGCCGGCGAAGCGAACGTTCCGTTCTTCAGTATCTCCGGTTCAGAATTCGTTGAAATGTTTGTCGGTGTGGGCGCCTCACGGGTGCGCGACCTCTTCGCCAAAGCGAAGAAGAATTCGCCGTGCATTATCTTTATTGACGAAATTGACGCCGTTGGCCGGCGGCGCGGCAGCGGCATGGGCGGCGGCCACGATGAACGCGAGCAGACATTGAACCAAATCCTGGTTGAGATGGACGGCTTCGAACAGGGGCAGAACGTGATCGTACTGGCGGCAACCAACCGCATGGACGTGCTTGACCCGGCACTGCTCAGGCCTGGTCGGTTTGACCGCCGCGTGACGATCGACTTACCGGACCGGCAGGACCGTCTGGCGATTCTGAAAGTACACTTTGATAAGAAGCCGCTGGCCAAGACCGTTGACCTTGATGCGCTTGCCGCCAAGAGCGCGGGCAGTTCGGGTGCTGATCTAGCAAATATCGCAAACGAAGCGGCAATCATTGCGGCGCGGCATAATCACTCCCAGATCACTCAAGAAGATGTAACAGAAGCGTTTGAGCGTGTGGCGATTGGGCCGGAACGGAAGAGCAAGGTCATGAACGAGCAGGAAAAAGAACTGACGGCCTATCACGAAGCCGGCCACGCGATTGTCGGCCATGTGCTGCCGGATAGTGATCCGGTGCACAAGGTGACCATCATCCCACGCGGCGGTACCGGCGGCGTGACGTGGTTCCTGCCTCCGGAAGACCGGGTCTATACATCGCTTGTTGAATTTAAGGATGTGCTGGCACGTGCTCTGGGCGGCCGTGTTGCCGAAGAAATTTTCTACGGCGCCGATCGAATTACAACTGGTGGCGGCAATGACTTGCGCAAGGCGGCAGAAATCGCCCGCGACATGGTGGTGAATCAAGGAATGGGCAAGAAATTGCGCGACCAGGTTTTCCACGTGGACGACGGTATGATGCTTGACCGGCTGGTGCATGAGCGCGAATATTCCGACGAAACGGCCAAGATCATTGACGATGAAGTTGAGCAGCTGATTACCGAGGCCGCCAACCGTGCCCGTGCGGTTATCAAGGCCAACCTGGCGCACATCAAGGCGCTCAAAGATATTCTCCTCGAGAAAGAAACCGTAGAAGCACCAGAGGTCGCCGAGATCTTCAAGGGTTCGGTCATGCCAAAGGCCGCCTCTCTGTACTAAACTATATTGCTCATTCCGGCGGAATCATCCCGGATACCATAATCAAAATGAACCACCATGAGCTGTATACGGCTGGAGTCATCTAGTGGCTATTGTCTGTCGCATCGGATAACTGACAACTGCTTGACCAACGGGTTAAGCAGTTGTCATCGAATCCCCGCCGCCGCGTAGGTGGGGCGGGAGTACTGTTACGCTTACATCTCTCCGCTATCGATGAGCTTGTTGGTCGGGTGCGCTGTTTCCCAGTGCTGGATAGCCAGATCAAACGTCGAGCCGATGCCGGACAGCGTAAGTGTTTCGATTTTCATATCGTCGGTCAGATAAGCGTAGCGCCGAAAAAGACGCGGCCCGGCACTACTGGTAACTTGATGATGGCTGCCGGGAGGCATGCGGAAGTTATACCGGAAGGCGCTGCTGCTGGCTGATGGGCCTGCTTCGGCGTGCGGCTGGTTGGCCAGCCGAGAGGTATGGACTTCAGATTGTATGGCGGGCGTTGACCGTGGCCACGACGAGGCAAGCGTACGCTTTGGCCCAGAGTACACGCGAGCCGCCCGCCCTGGTGGTATTGCGCGACTTATCACAGGCGGTTGTGTGGAGCGGTATGTATGAGCTGCATAGGTAAGGCTGGCTGCCGGCATAACAGCCGGCCGCAGCTGCCGGGCTGACGGTTGGGCTGAACCCGCCGGTCTGTATACCGGCAGCGGCTGCGTGATCTGCACACTGCGCCTCGGGTGTGGCGAACTCATAAACCCGGGACCAAAGGTGGAACGTTGTGGCTGTTTGGCTGGCAGCAGGCGCTTTATCCGCGCACCCGCACCGTGCCATATGTTTTCGGTTACGCCAAAGGCTACAACAACCCACATTGGCGGCCCGAGAATCATCAAGTCAACCACCTCGCTGGCTAGAGAGTCGCGCCAGGCGTTGGCAACGCGCTCCCGGAGCGGCAGCTGTGGCCAGAGTGCAGGCGCTTTTGGCGTGTACGTATTACCAGTCGGGGGTTGTTGCGGCATCGTTGGCATGACGGCGGTTGTAATTTCGAAAGGTGGTGCTTGCTCATGTGCGAGCCAGAAAGGTGGCAATCCGCCAGCCCGGGCGCTTGACGGCGACGACATAAGGATAGCGGACGGACTTGCGAGCTGGTACGGTTGCGCTTCAAAAGGCTCAAAAAGTACGCCAGCCGCTGACGAAGCGAGCGCGCCCCATTGCCGTAATTCACCTTGCACGGCCTCTCCGAGCCGCTCACCCAATTGGTTGGCAGCGCCTACCGATTTTCCACGGGCACGATGAAGCGCCGTAGCAACGGGGGCGAGCGGACGCCGCACGGTACGCCGGATACGGTGTTCTGCGGTGCTGAGCGCCTCTAGCCGCCGGTCGGTTGCATGATAGAGAATATCGCTCACTTCAGAGACTGCTTCCCTGAGATGGCGATTTGCAATGGACGGATATTTTGGGTACTGTGCTCTTGCCTGGTGGTATTTGGCCTTCGCCTCGTTGATCCTATCGGCCCGGTATCGGATTTCCTGCCGGACATCTTTTGGTAACATGGCCAGCAGGAGAGTGCCGATCCGGCTTTCGTGTTGCGGTTTTTGCTGAACTTCCGGCAGCTTAGGGGACGATCGGCTGCGAAAGTGCCTTACAGCACCAAGCATAAGATCTACGCCAGGTGGTACCTGTGCAGCATTCAGGCGTTGCCTTG
>CAZPPY010000033.1:0-10629 GCA_964588575.1 uncultured Candidatus Saccharibacteria bacterium | reverse complement strand
ACCTGAGCACCGACCAAACGGGCTTGCTATTCACTGTGCCGGCATTCACAGTAACACTGACGACAAAAAGTTCTCTGACGGCTGCCGCAATCGGTAGCGTGGCACTCGGTATTATGAACGTTACCAGCACAACTATTGACGGCAGCAGTGCGCTCTATACCGGCGATAGCAATTACAACGTAACAACAAACGGGCAGGGAACAGCGTCGCTCGTACTGCTCTGCGGCAGCCAGTACAGCGTGAATGCGACACCGCCAGCCGATCAGGGCGTCGTAGCGACATCCTTTCCGGCGACAGCCACCGGGTGTGCCGACCAATCACGGGACTTGCTGCTCGATGCGAATATCAAGCACTTCACTGGTACGCTCACGTATAACGACAACAACGATAATTCAACTGGTGCTATCACCGGGGCGACGGTCCAAATTTCCGGAACGCATGGTGTCTTCCAAGCAAGTACTGATGCAAGCGGGTCTTTTGATGTCACCGCTGCGGCTGGTAGTTATGTGGTGAGTATGACTGGCAGCCATGCGCAAAGTACGTCGGCGCATATACCGGATTCATTCAGTATGACGAACGGCAGCGTTGATCTTTCGAGTACAAACTCGCTGGGCAATAGCTACGTGCTTCCAACAACCATTGCAACCGTGACGGCGAAAAGTCCGTTCGGCACCACACTATCCGGCGTCGGTATAACGCTGACGGGTACGCCAACAGCATTGACGTTGCCATCCGGACAGGCCTTTACGGTCTCGGCGGGCAGTAGTGGTACGACCGGTGACAACGGCGCGGCCAGTATCTATGTTGCAAGTAATCTATCATACGCAACGAAGGCAACGCCTGGGAATGGTAGTGGCTACATTGTGACAAACCTGGCGCCGGGCGATCCAGTTACGAATCCAACATCATGGGATATTGTACTGAACCGTGATCTGAAACATTTCACCGGCTTTGTGCGGGATGAGAATAACCAAGCGGTTGTTGGAGCGACGATTCAGCTGGACGGAAACGAACAGGACCAGCACTACACCGCGACTACGCTCTCAGACGGATCCTTCGGACTATTTGTAGCGCCAAATAGCGCGTACTCGCTTCGTATCAGCGGCACGCAGGCCGCATCGCCGCTCGCTTTCCTACCGGATAACTTTTTGCTGGCAAAGACTATATCAATTACCGGTGATACGGCACAGAACGTAACGGTCAATGCGGTGACACTGGACGTGTGGGCACGGGATGACCGGCTGGCGAATATTGCGCAGGTCGGTGTCAACCTTGCGTCAAGCGGTACACAGAACGGCTTCAGTGCGTCAAGCACAAACATACAGCGCATAACTGATAGTACCGGCCATGCGTACCTGCGTATGCTGACAAATACGACCTACACAATTACGGCGACGCCGCCGCAGAATATGGGTTATGTGACCACGACATTCAATGGCACATCCCCGATTACCATCGACAGCCAGGCCATCATTGAATTCCAAAATCACATACCGAACCAGGCAGCAGTACTTGCGTCAGTAAGCCCGACCAAGACAAGCCCGGCACTCACATGGACAGCAGTCCCGAACGTTGACCATTACAGAATCTACCGCAACAATGTCGCGATCGATACGTCGTCGACGCTCAACTACACTGACACGAGTGTCACGGCGGATGGCACGTATTTCTATCAGGTGAGTGGCGTCAGCGCTGACAATTACGAAGGTCCAAAATCAAATACCGTTGCGGTTGTCTATGATACGACAGCGCCGATTGTCACGAATGTACAGTTTGCGCCAAATCCGAAGCAAGTGGGCCAGACAACACAGCTGAGCGCGAATGTCTCTGATGCAGGTTCTGGTGTCGGGGCTGGCGAATACTACATAGACACTGATCCGGGCGCTGGAAGCGGAACAGCAATGGCGCTGCATAGCGGTGTACTGACGGCAACAATTGGTACGGGACTGAGCGCGGGAACGTATCACTTCTTTGTCAGGGCCGAAGATAATCTGGGAACGTGGTCAGCGCCGCAGGCGGTTGATCTAATCGTGAGCTTGCCGCAACCACCGACCGACCCGCATGTGCCGCCAGTTACCAACCAGGATCCGATACTGTCGTGGACGGCGTCGCCCGATGCGGTCAAATACTACATCTATCGCGATGGCGTGAAGGTAGCCGAAACGACCAGCACGTCATATACCGACCCGAACCTGCCAGATGGCATATACAACTACACGGTAACAGCCGTCAACAGCTTTGGTGACGAAAGCGTACCTACCAATGCCGTGAGCGTTATGGTTGATAAGACTGATCCGACTATCGATTACAGTATGTCGCCAGCCGCAAATGCCAATGGCTGGAACAACGGCGATGTAACGATCGACTTTACGTGAGATGACAAACTGTCCGCTGTGACGAGTTTTTCTGCGCCACAGACGGTTACGAACGATGGTCTCGACCAGACAATTACCGGTGTGGCGACCGACCTTGCCGGCAATACAAACAGCGTTACGGTACATATCAACCTAGACAAAACAGCACCCGACATTACCTACAGCTTGTCACCATTACCCAACGCCGACGGCTGGAATAATCAGGCCGTCACGGTGACATTCCAATGCAACGATGCAACAAGCGGTATCGCCTCATGTTCTGATCCGGTTACTGTATCAGCTGAGAGCAGCGACCAGGCGGTTACTGGCACGGCAGTCGATAAAGCAGGGAACGTAAGCCAGGTTACGGCCGATGTGCGCCTCGACCTAACAGCGCCGACTATTGCCTATACATTGGCGCCAGCCCCAAATACAAACGGCTGGAACAATACGGATGTTATCGTCAGTTTCACATGTAACGATTTGCTATCCGGCATCAAAACTTGCCCGGATCCAGTGACAGTCAGTACAGAAGGTCAGAGCCAGCAAGTGACGGGTACGACTGTGGACTATGCCGGCAATACCGCGAGCGTGACGGCGGTCATTAGCCTCGACCGGACACCGCCAACCATCGGCCATAGTCTCGACCATGCCCCAAATACAAACGGCTGGAACAACACGCCGGTTACCGTAACATATAGCTGTAACGACGCTCTATCCGGCATCGCAACCTGTCCGGGTCAAGTGAGCCAATCGGCAGATGGTATCTATGATCTGGCAGATACAACAGTCGATAAGGCGGCCAATACGGCGACTGATCCGTTTGAGCTGAAGATTGACAAGACACTGCCGACGATTACCTATGCTGTATCACCGGCTCCGAATGCCCAGGGCTGGAATAACGGTGACGTCACCGTTACCTTCACCTGTCATGACGACACATCTGGTATAGCGTTCTGTACCAGCATCCAAACAGTGAGTACTGAAGGCGGCAACATCCTGGTACAGGGCAAAGCGATCGACAACGCCGGCAATGAACAGGACATCATAGTACCGGTTAAACTCGACAAGACAAATCCATCAATCACCTACCAGGTTACTCCCGCGCCGAATGCCCATGGCTGGTACAAAGGCGACGCAACGGTTACGTTTACCTGTACCGATCCGGCAGGTGATTCATTAGACCCAACCAGTGCGAGCGGCGTTGACTCCTGTCCCGGTCCAGTGCCAGTCAGTTCTGAAGGCAGCAATCAGCCGGTCACCGGTACTGTTACCGATAACGCCGGCAACACCAGTTCGGTCACCGTATACATTAACTTGGACAAGACAAGTCCGACGATTACGCCGACCATAACCCCGGCTCCGAATGCCAATGGCTGGAATCATAGTACGGTGACGGTCAGCTTTACTTGCAGCGATGCTCTTTCAGGGATCGACTTCTGTGAACCGCCGGCTACTATCGACTGGGAAGAGGCCAATATTCAGTTAGCCGCACGAGCTACTGACAAGGCGGGCAATAGTACCGACATTACCGTACCAATCAAGATTGATGAGACGGCGCCGACAATTGCTAGCGTACTCTGGGATACGAATCCTCTGATGCAAGGCCAGAATACAACCCTGACTGCCTTCGTGACGGACACGCTTTCAGGCCTTGCCCATGTCTACTACAGTATCGAAGGCGGCACGCCGCAGCCAATGACCTATGATACGGCGTCCGGAAGCTGGAAAGCGGCATTCGGTTCGACTCTGCCAGTCGGTACGTACAATGTTGGCGTGTGGGCCGTCGATAACGCTGATAATGCTGGCCCGCCGCTGACCGATGTGCTGGCGGTGACGAATGCGGCCAACGGACATGTTTCCGGTCACGCTTGGGTTACTCCAAGCACAGGCGACGTGCTCCCAATCGCGCTCGATACTGATCCGAATCCTCTGACCAAGATGGTTGTCGGCTTCAGCGGCCAACAAGGGGCGACGACGAGCGTGGACGTCCATTACATCATCCAAAACAATCAGGATGAATTCGACTTCTCCAGCACCAGAGTTGACTGGGTGGTTGTGCCTGACAGCACGCATGCCAGCATCTTGGTCCACGGCAATCTGACGACATATGTGGGCGGGGTGCAGACCGTTACAACGGATATGGCGCTGCGTCTGGATATCACGCTTGGAGCAGACGGCACTGCAGATCAGGTCATGCTGAAGTTCTGGAGCTCAAATCAGAATGCGGCTAGCGACCCGCCGCTGTATCAGACGAATGATGCTGACCTACCGAACCAGTCTCATCTCATCATTTCATAGTGTCGCCCTACAGTGAGTAATCTTACTGCCCGAACAGGAAAGCTTTGCTACGCTGGGTACGCATAAGGAGGCTACGACAATGCCGCCAGACGAACCCGATGATGAGGAAAAGCTGGAAGAATTGCCGGACGACATCGATACGCCGTTCAGTCTGCCCGATGAGCCGGAAGTTGATATAGCCGACGCAAACAGCCCGCACCTTAAACGGCCGTTACTGGATTCGACGTATCCGGAGACCGACACGAATATCGAGCTGGAAGAATTGTATGACGAAGGAATAGCCGGTGCCGCCGAAGCCGAGGAGCCAAATGCGGCCGATACGGTTATCGGATACCAGAAACCCGCTGCCAAGACAGATAGCAGCGGGCCGGATGGCGATAACTCGTCAGAGAGGGTGTGAGCCTAAAACTGGTTCCACAGGTATTGGTTTGTGACCTCGTGGTGGTAAATCACCTCTGAGACTTTGACCTTTGTACCAAGTTCGCGCGGATTGCGGTTGGCGACCGCTTGCTTTCGCTCCAGATATTTTTCCTTGACCTCCTCGCCAAGCAGTTTGGTAATATACTCGCTGCTTTTGAAGAGGCGGATCGCGTCATGGATACTGTCCGGCAGGAAGCGCAGGCGCGTCCGCTTTTCTTCGTCACTGGCGGGCGTCTTGTCCTCCAGGCCGGTTTTCAGGATACTCAGCATCGCCGGGTACGGATTCGTATCCGGCGCAACCGAACGGATTTCGATGCGGGCGCTCTTCTCGTTACCGAAGGGAATGCGGATCATCGAACCCCGGTCGTTTGCAGAGACTTTGATCTGGTTCGGCGCTTCAAAGTGCGGATCCAGCCGGCGATAGGCATTCACGCTTGAGTTCAGAATTAAGCAAATATCGGTTGCCCGGTTCAGGAGCTTATCCACGAATCCCCACGCGATTTTTGATAGTCGGTCTTGGCCGTCTTTATCATAGAAGATATTCTTGCCGTTTTTAGAGAGTGAGAAGTTGAGGTGCATACCGCTGCCATTGATGCCCTGGATCGGCTTTGGCAGGAATGTTGCCGTCTTGCCCATACTCATGGCGATTTGCCGGCAGACGAGTTTGTATAGTTGCACTTGGTCACAGGCGCGAAGGACATCGGTGTACGAGAAGTTGATCTCAAACTGTGACGGTGCTACCTCCGGATGGTCTTTCTCGTTTTTGAAGCCCATAGCACGCTGCGCTTCGGCTGTTTTGTCGATGAAGCGGCGCAAATCATCGAGCGGTAGCGAGTGGAAATAGCCGCCGGTTGAGACAAGCGTGAAGTCATCTTCCATGGTAAAGTGCTGTTCGGCATCGATGCCGTCCAGCAGGAAGCCTTCGATCTCAGGTGCCATGTAGGCAGTCAGGCCGTCTTTGGTTTTGATTTTTTCCAGGTATGCTTGCAATTGCCCGCGAAAATCAGCAGCGTACGGGCTAAAATCGCGGTTGCAGATATTTGCGAAAATAATCACTTTGCCCGGGCCAAAGATGTCAGATGGAATATAGGTAAAGCTGGTCCAGTCGAGCTTGAGGCGCAAGTCGGATTCGTGCTGCTTGCTGAAGCCGGATATCGACGAGCCGTCGAATGTTAGGTTGTCGAGGGAGTCCAGCAGGAATTTCTTATCATAATCAAGCGTATGGAGCCGGCCTTCAATGTCCGAAAAACAAACAGTGACTGCTTTGATGCGTGATTCCTCGGTCAGATACTTGACGTGTACTTTTTCGGCTTCGGCCGGGTCGGTGAGTTGGCGTGCCTTGAGGTTCAATGCTTCCAGCTCTGCGTAACTGAGCTCTAGAAACTGTTTGAGGTTGGTATCGTCCATATATAACACTCCTTTATGAAATACTTAATCAGGTACCTATTCAGTAAATACGTATCCGGCCTCTTGATGCAGCGAATGGTCCAGCCCTTTTCGTTCCTCGGCGTGGCTGACACGCAAGCCTATAAAGCTTTCAACCAGCTTCAGAAGCAACCAGCTGCCAACAAACGAGAAGGCGATCGATACGCCAACCGTCAGCGTTTGCTTGCCGAGGAGCGACAGGCCACCGCCGGCCAGTAAACCATTTGCACCTGACGGGTTGATTGCTTTTTCGGCAAAGATGCCGACGAGTAATGCGCCAATAATACCGCCAACCGCATGTACGCCAACTACATCCAGCGCGTCGTCGTAGCCGCGCTGAACCTTTAGATTCACCGCGTAGGCACAGCCAACGCCCGCGATGAGCCCGATAATGATGGAAGCGAGCGGCCCTACAAAACCGGCTGCAGGAGTGATGGCAACCAGGCCGGCAATCGCACCGGATACGGCGCCGAGCGTTGTCGGTTTCCCGTGCTTCAGATAGTCGATGAGAACCCAGCCGAGCATCGCCGCACCGGCGGCGGTGTTGGTCGTCAGGAAGGCGTTTGCCGCTAAGCCGCCGGCGCTGAGTGCACTGCCAGCGTTGAAACCGAACCAACCAAACCACAGCATACCGGCGCCGAGTATGGTAAGTGGCAGGTTATGCGGTACGAATGATTTTTTGCCGAGCCCATGACGCTTGCCGAGTACGAGCGCACCTGCCAGACCGGCAATGCCGGCATTAATATGCACGACAGCGCCGCCGGCAAAGTCAAGTGCGCCGAGCTCATGCAGCCAGCCGCCCGGCGCCCACACCCAATGGGCTAGGGGCGCGTAGATACAGATGAGCCAGAGCGTGGTAAACAGCGCGTACGCCGAAAATTTCATGCGTTCGGCAAAGGCTCCGGTAATGAGCGCGGGAGTAATTGCTGCAAAGAAGAGCTGGAAAACCACGAAGGCAAATGCCGGGATTGTTGGCGCCAGCGCCACTGTTTGAGGGAGGTGGTTCAGGCCGGCAAATTGCAGGGTGCCGATAACGTGGTGGAAGTCAGGTCCAAAAGCCAGCGAATAGACACCAAGCACCCAGAGTACGGACACGAGCCCGAGCGAGAACATGCTTTGCACGACGGTTGCCAGCACGTTCTTGGCCCGCACCATGCCGCCGTAAAACAGCGCCAGCCCAGGGACCATAAACATTACGAGTGCAGCGGAGACCAACACATATGCAGTGTCGCCAAGTTCATAAGTACCCTCCTTACTTATTGCTTGATAGCTTAAAATTATCACGTTAATATCATGAATTGCAATAATTAATATTAAAATTGTGATAATTAGCATTAAAAATGCAAATTTAACTCAATTGATGGAAATTATGAAGAATTTTTTGATGTACCTCTAGTACTGCATACGCTTTTGTGGTATACTGTTCATAATAGGAACGAAGGGCAAACAGCCCTTATTTTATTGTCATGAATAACCAGCAAGACCCAACCAAAATCAGGAATATCGCGATTATTGCGCACGTTGACCACGGCAAAACGACGTTAGTGGACGGTTTGCTCAAGCAGTCCAAAACATTCCGCGATAACCAAGCGGAGATGCAGCAGGAGCTTTTGATGGACAGCGGCGATCAGGAGCGCGAGCGCGGCATTACTATCACGGCCAAAGTAACGGCTGTGCAGCATGGCGAGTACCGCATAAATATTATTGATACGCCGGGACACGCTGATTTTTCGGGCGAAGTGGAGCGAACGATCAATATGGCGGATGGCTGCCTGCTCATCGTCGACGCACAGGAAGGGCCGATGCCGCAGACGAAGTTCGTACTTGGCAAGGCGCTGGCGGCGAACCTGAAGCCAATCGTTATCATCAATAAGATTGACAAGCCGGGTTCGCGCATTGCCGAAGTTGAGGATGAGCTGGCCGACCTGTTTCTGGAGCTGGCAATCCATGAAGATCAGCTGCATTATCCGGTATATTACGCCATTGGCCGTAATGGGAAAGCGTGGAAGGAAGTACCAGCCGATCTCGAGGCCGCAGGTAGTTTGGATGTGATCTTTGACGCGATCATTGCCGATATTCCGGCGCCAGAGGTAACACTGGACGCGCCATTCCAGATGTTGGTAACGGCGCTGGCGTGGGATAACTTCAAGGGCAAATACGCCATTGGCCGGATTACTGCCGGGAAAGTTAAAGCCGGTGACCAGGTTACCTTATGCAAGAAAGACGGCTCGCAGAAGCCGGCACGTATTGAAGCGGTATTTATGAGCTACGGCCTGAACCGATTTGAGGTTCCGCTCGGTATTGCCGGCGATATTGTGCAGCTGACAGGCATCGCTGACGCGCGAATCGGCGAAACGGTTGCTGATGCAGTCAATCCGGTGGCGTTGCCGGTACTCGAGGTTGAAGCGCCTACCCTGAAAATCTATCTCGGCCCGAACACCAGCCCGTTCAAGGGTACCGAAGGGAAATTCACGACTTCACGCCAGATTGGCGAGCGCCTGCAGAAAGAGCTGGAAACAAACGTCGGCTTACGAGTGGAAGATAATGGCATTGGCTTTGTGGTCAGCGGCCGCGGCGAGCTGCACTTGAGCGTCCTGATTGAGTCAATGCGCCGGGAAGGGTATGAATTTGAAGTTGGGCGCCCGCAAGTAGTGACCAAAGAGGAAAACGGCCAAACGATGGAGCCGGTCGAAGAGCTGATCATTGAAGTGCCGGCCGAACACGTCGGCACGGTGCAGATGGAACTCGGCCAGCGCCGGGCGACGCTCAAAGAACACTTTACTTCCCCATCGAAGGGCGTTACCAAACTTGTCTATGAACTGCCGACTCGCGCATTGCTTGGGCTGCGCAATATTCTGATGACCCAAACGAAAGGTACCGTTGTCATGAATTCACTGGTTATTGGCTACCAGCCGCTTGGTCCGAATCTACAGCAGCTTCGGAATGGCGCATTGATTTCGTTTGAAACCGGTACTTCCATGCCCTATTCGCTGGAAACCGCCGAGGCACGCGGGACGCTTTTCATTGGCCCGGCTCAGAAGGTCTATGCAGGACAGATTATTGGCCTCAACAACCGTCAGGAAGATATGGAAATCAATGTCTGTAAAGCAAAACATCTGACGAACATGCGCAGTAAGTCGTCCGATGGCGTCGTCCAATTGACTCCACCGACTATCTTGAGCCTGGAGCAATGCCTAGACTTTATTGAGAATGATGAACTCCTTGAAGTGACGCCTGAGTCATTACGTCTTCGAAAACGCGAACTCGATCCTGTCAAACGCAAGCGCCAAAAATAACGTAACGGAGTTTTAGCTGCCTTCTTGTATGCAAGTAAGTGCTTGTTTGGCGTGCTCAAACGTATGAATTGGGTTGCCTACAATGCAGTGAGCGCTGTCGTGGCCGTAAAGGAATACAAAGATACCAAGGCTGAGCATGACGACAGCAAGGAGTGGCCAGCTGTACTGAACTTCCGTGAGCGCTTGCAGCCAACTGCGATGTGCGCTATGTATACGTTGCCAAAGATAGACCAGTAGTCCCGCGCCCGCGATAGCAAGTGCGAGCCGTGGCAGCCATAGTACCCACAGCGTGATGATGGGCGTGCTCCATACCCAACTTTGATACAGTGACTGGTGATTGACCAGTTGGTCAATCATGTTGGCAAATACTGCTATGAAAAACGGCAGCAGTAATACTCCAGAAAGTAGAGCAGTACGTTTGATATAGCGCGGCATCTCGTTCTGCATAATTCCCCCTATGTATTGCAATTGTTGTGCGCCCAAACTGAGGATGAAATCCACTCCAACCCTTATCCATATTGCGGTTCGAGCGGACCGTGTCGGCGCGCTGTCGAGCATATCGGTAAGTGTCTGCAGCATCTGTTCCTGATATACAGCGCGATAGGCGGGCGGATACAGTGTCAGCAATCGGCTATAAGCAGGAAAGCGTTTTTTCGGGCTTGTCATGAAGCCATCCCGGAGCTGCCGAGTGCTTTACGTTCGGCGGCCAGTTGTACCGTCTGTTCATAGTATTTCAGTTCAGCGCTGAGCCGGTCCCAGCCTTTTTTGGTGAGGCGGTAGTAGCGACGTCGGTTGGAACGTTCGAAGGGCTTTTCTTCGATTATGTTTTCTTT
>CAZPPY010000032.1:0-10931 GCA_964588575.1 uncultured Candidatus Saccharibacteria bacterium | reverse complement strand
CGCGGTCAAACGACCACGTCTGACGAATCTTCAGCACCACGCCCACTTCAGCAATCACATTGCCAATAACAGCCAAAGCGACTACGAGCAGATTCACATGCATTCGATGCTCCTTTCGGAAAACACTCTCGCAGTCCGTACACCTCAATCGGTGTAGTGATACGATAGCATAAAATTCTCGAATTGCAACAACAGTTTGTTCGGTCAGGCAGATTTACAGCAGCTCTTCCGGGATATCAAAATTAACGTGCGTGTTCGTTACGCCGTCAACTTCATCAAGCGCATCCATCAGGCGCATGATTTTGTCGGCTGTTGCTTTATCGCTCACTGCGACCGTCGTGTTGGATAGATACGTAAGTTCGGCTTCAAGGATTTCGACACCGGCCGCATGCAAAGCATCGCGCACTTTCGCCAGATCTGTTAGTGCAGTATAGATAACTGATTCGCTTCCGGTGTCAGTGGATTCTTCCTGCATATCATCTGCGCCGGCGTCGAGTGCCTGCATCATCAGATCGTCACCGCCGCCGCGTACGCGGATCATACCCTTGCGGTCAAATTGAAACGCCACTGCGCCTTTCTCGGCAAGGTTACCGCCATGCTTACTAAATGCCAGGCGTACTTCGGGATAGGTCCGGTTGACGTTGTCTGTCGCGCACTCGACGAGAATAGCCACGCCGCCGGGGCCGTAGCCTTCATACAGCACTTCCAGTAGCTGCGCCGCCGATTTATCCTTCACGCGGTCAATACTGCGCTGGATGTTTGCCATCGGCATATTAGCGGCCTTGGCTTTATCTACCGCCAGGCGCAAGTTGAAGTTCATGTCCGGGTCGGTACCGCCGCGGGCTGCAATCGCAATCGCATTACCCATTTTTGTAAACAGAGCTCCGCGGGCTGCATCTTTTGCGCCCTTTTGTCGCTTGATGGTGGACCACTTACTATGACCTGACATTATCAACCTCCGGCCGCGGGAGCCGCTTGCCGGCAAGGTCGAAAAGCTTTACCGAAGCGCCTAATGCTATTGCAGCCATTTAATTTTCTATCTGTTATTATACCATGTATGGCTTGCAGAGGGAAGATTCATGCCTAGGCACCGGCGCGTTGTACTGGTCTTTATTCTGGCACTCATTGTTGCTAGCTGGTCGTTGTGGAACGACTGGCATGAGAACATCCCACCACCAACAACACCAATGCAATCTACCAACCTTGCATCTACTGCACTTGCTCGTTTGCCAGTCAAGGGACGGGCGCCAAAGACAGGCTATACACGCGAGCAATTCGGCAGCGGCTGGGCAATGGCCGGCGACTGTGATATGCGGGAGCACATCCTGGCACGCGACATGATAGATGTCGTCTACCGATCAACAACAGACTGCACCGTTCTAAGTGGCACATTGAACGACCCGTATACGAACCAACGAATCCAGTTCAGGCGCGGCCCCAATACGAGCAGCGCGGTCCAGATCGACCACGTTGTCGCGCTTGGTGACGCCTGGCAAAAAGGAGCGCAACAGCTGACGCGTACGCAGCGTGAACGACTGTATAATGACCCGCTTGAGCTACTGGCGGTTGACGGCGATGCCAACCAGCAGAAAAGCGACGGCGACGCCGCTACCTGGCTTCCGGCAAATAAATCGTACCGCTGCCGTTACGTTGCCCGGCAGATTGCCGTAAAGCAAAAGTATCACTTATGGGTGACACAAGCCGAACATGACGCCATACAGCACATTCTTAATATGTGTCCGACTCAGGTACTGCCAAATGTAACGAGTATTCCAGTAACAGAAGGATCGTGAATGCACGGGCCGCGTATCATGCGCTACAAGCTTCACCCGTCGTGGCTCATTGCCGGCTTTGCGCTGGCAAGTATCCTTGGCATTGCACTTGCTGCAGGCGGGCCGCTCGTGCGGGCGGATGTTTGGCAGCTTTTGACAATCACCCTCGCGTTGATGGTTATCGTGTTTATGAACCGAACCCTCGCGGCTTTACTGCTCGCCATAATTGCTGGATTGCTCGCCGGCGCCTGGCGCGGGTCAGTCGAACAGTATGGCCTCCAAGCATACGAACCGCTCTACGGCAAGGCCATTACGCTTTCTGGCGTCGTCAGTGATGACACATCGTACGGTCCGCATGGTGATCAACGCATCATGCTGAAGGATATAACCGTGGACAGGCAGCCGCTCCCTGGCCAAGTATGGATTAGCACCGATTCTGCGAACACTATCAAGCGTAGCGACCACGTAACAGTTGCCGGCAAGCTAGGAACCGGTTTCGGCAGCATAGCGGCCAGTATGTTTTATGCCCGTTTGACACAAATGAAGCGACCAAATCCTGGCGACATCGGCTTGCGTATCCGTGACTGGTTTGCCTCCGGAATTCGTCTAGCTATCCCTGAGCCGGAAGCCAGCTTGGCAGCCGGATACTTGGTCGGCCAACGCAGTGCATTGCCGGAGGAACTAGACCAGCAGCTAAAAACCGTCGGCCTGACACATGCTGTTGTGGCAAGCGGTTACAATTTGACCATTTTGGTTAGCTTTGCGCGGCAGCTGCTGCTCGGCATCTCCAAGTACCTGGCAACACTTTCTGCAGCTGCGATGATTGCCGGCTTCATGATGATCAGCGGCCTGAGCCCTTCCATGTCGCGCGCCGGGCTCGTCACCGGCCTCGGCCTCGCCGCCTGGTACTATGGCCGGCGCATCCATCCCGCCGTCCTATTGGCCATTGCGGGCGCTGCCACAGCACTTATCCGGCCGGCCTACATTTGGGGCGATATTGGCTGGTATTTGTCGTTTGCTTCGTTTGCCGGCGTCATTATTCTGGCACCCCTAGTGCAGCACTATTTTTGGGGCAATAAAAAACGCTCATTTATACACGCGTTGATCGTTGATACAATGTCCGCTCAAGCCGCAACACTGCCGATCATGCTCTTTGCATTTGGCCACTACTCGCCCTATGCATTAGTTGCAAACCTCCTTGTCCTGCCACTCATTCCACTCACTATGGCGCTGACCTTTATCGCTGGTCTCAGCGGCCTCATCCTCCCTGCAGCCGCGCACGTCTTCGGCTTGCCTGCGACGATCATCCTGCGCTATATGACCACGGTTGTTTCCCATATCGCTGATTTGCCGGGAGCCCAAGGAGACCTGACCATCAACATTGCAATCCTCGGAACGAGCTATATTCTTTTGGCAATAATCGCTGGGGCATTCTGGCGTAAAACCAGGCACAATTTTCGGCTTGAACCAGAGCAAACATCAGAACCTGAATAAAATATGAAAAATTTTGAAATCGTTTGACAACAATCTTGCCCGTCTGACACAATGCAGCCAAACGTGAATAGTTGGAGGGATGATGCGTCGAATCTCTGGTGTATTTGCTGTACTTTTGGTTATTCTGCCCATCTGTTTCTGTGGTTTTATCAGCACGCCCGCACTTGCTGCAGCGACTCCGACCACCATTAGCATTCAGCCCACGCCGCCGCCAGCCCAATCGCCTGACCTGCTCGTTACTTCAATCGTCGGCAGCACGCAACTGGATTACTTAGAAATCTATAATCAGCGCGACGATGCGTTGTCACTGGAAAATTGGGAAGCCATCGCCACTATGACCGACAGCAGCCCCGGCGGATGCACAGACATAACAGCGCCCATTGCCTTTCCTTCCGGCTGGTTGCTGCCAAAGAAATACCTGACATTTCAGCGCAACGTAAGCGCTGCCGACTCCCTGACCATTCCCTTTAGTATTGATCCACTTACTCTGGCTGGCTGTATTGCGCCAGTCCTTTCATCCATTCAAATCATTGATGCAACTGGCAGCGCCGAACAGCTCATTACGCTGCCAGGTACATGGATCAGCACAACTGTCGCACAGCACAAACAGCGCAATAATTCACCGAACTCTACGCGAACAGTAAGTGGCTCGTTTCTGGATGACTATAAAATTGTGACTGGCGATATCCAATTAGACAGCGACCCGTTATATGCGCCGCCGGCCGACACAGCCGGGCTGCAGATCTTAGAAATTTTACCGAATGCCCGAAGCTGTTCGCCGCTTGACGCCGACCCAACGTGCAGTGATTACATCAAACTCTATAATCCCACCGACTCGCCAATCAATCTAGCGGAATACCGGCTACGCATTGGCTACAAAGGCCAGGCCGCCAGTGTGACAAACACGTTCACCTGGGGACAGATACTTGACCCGGAGCAAGATGAGCTCATACTGCCACCACATACCTACTTTATGCTCTCAGCGCGCAACGACAGCACGCCGCTCAGTATCACGGATTCGGGTAATTTTGTCTGGCTGGAAGACGCCTATGGCGCTGCGACCTACGAACCCGTCATCCAGTACCCCGACGCCAGCTCCATAACCAAAGTCGGCTACGCATGGGCATGGGACGGCAGCAACTGGCAATGGACGCGTTCGCCGCAACCGGGCGCCCCGAACGTTTTCCTGGCCGATCCGGTTGTTGCTGGCACATCGATCGACATTACTACGTTGAAACCGTGCGCAGCGAACCAGTATCGAAACCCCGATACCAACCGCTGCAACACGATTACAACAGCCGCTGCAACACTTGTTTCCTGCGAGGCCGGTCAGGAACGGAACCCCGAGACGAATCGGTGTCGGTCCATCGTCACCGCAAGCGAAACGCTTACCCCGTGCCAACCCGGCTGGGAGCGAAACCCTGACACAAACCGCTGCCGGAAAATAACCGCTTCGGCGGTAACTAATGCTACAACAACCGTCAAAGACATAGCCGCACCCGCGAGCTCTAATTCCGGTTGGATTGTGGCGTGCTTTGCGGTGATTGCCGCGCTTGCCTACGCCGCTTACGAGTGGCGCCAGGACATCACATTCTATGCCCGCAAATTATGGCATCTGCCGGGCCGCCTGTTTCGTCATTAATCAGCATATAGGTGTGATAAACGTACTACTCGTCCTTTTTTGGTACCTGCTCGCCTTTTTCGCGCGCTTTATTCAGGCCGACAGCAATGGCCTGCTGGCGATTCTTGAACTTTCCCTCGTGCTTGTACTCATGCATCGTTTTCTCGACTTCTTTGCCCGCACGCGGATCATATTTTCTTACCATATGTCCTCCTTCCGAACGACAAAGGGAGTGGCAGAGCACTCCCCCACTCTACGCACTATGTCTCTAGCGATCGTTCTTGTGACTGTTTTCGCCACCGCGGCGTTTTGCCTCGAGCGGTTCGGCTGCAGCACCTTTCTTGCCAGCCTCACTGGCGCGCTTGCGGTCGTTGGCAAAATTGCCGCCGCTGGCATGCCCTCCTTTACTCGCTATCTCGCGCTGTTTCGCCGGATCCATACTTGCAAAACCTCGTCCTGCCATAGATGATGCCCTCCCTTTATGTTGGTAGGTTAACTATAGCTTTCATCTGTACGACGGTCAGTAAAATATTCCACCGGACTGTTTTTGGCTTTTAAAGCAAACCGAGCCTACGAGTTTCTATTTGCGTGCGTTTCACGTAAATAGTCCAGCAATCTAGCGCCAGTCCTAACAGTCAGGTCGGCTATTTCCTGTCCGAGTGTGTTGCGGGTGTGGTCGTAAATATATTGAGCGCGCAATAACTCATGGTATTTACTCGTTGCCGGAACATTGAGACAGTATGCCGCTAATTCCAGGAAATGATCTGGAACACGCGGAAGTGATCTTCCTTGCTCCAGGAAGCTGTACGAACCCGAGGTCATTGAATATCCATGCGAACGCAGAAATTCGGCCACAGCCCCTGCCCGTAATTCCATCCTTGGCCGATCCTCGACACCAGCCTGCATTCCACGGTCAAAGTAGGTTTGCCGTAAATACACTAACAGGTCGCCTAAATTTTCGAAGTCTTCTGTGCCCGGTTCGCGGCCAAGCAGCCATTCTTTGCCTTGTGTTTCCCCGCCAATGGCGGTCTGGCCGATAGCAGCGAGCGTTTCATTCGTCTGCTCAAGCGCTTCATCAGTCAGAGGAAATTGTTCATCACCTTGTTTCATAGTAACCACATACTATCATAAAAATGCAACGCCCCGAAATACCTTGTATATAAACTTAGTGTTGACAATACACTAATTATCATTTACAGTGCTTCGTAGTTGATTTGAATAACACTCCAAGGAGGCTTGTTATGAAAGGTAGTGCACTTGGAATCATTGACGCGCAGCGCGGCTTCATGCCGGCAGCAGAAGGAGAACGTCTTGGTGTAGCCGGTTTCGGCGAATTGCCAGTTGCCGGCGGCGAAGCAATTGTGCCTGAGATCAATCGATTGCTGGCAGCATACGCGATCCGTGGCTACATGACGTTCACGACTCAGGATTGGCATCCGAAGGAAACTGCTCATTTCAGTACGGAGCCAAACTTTACGACCACCTGGCCAGTCCATTGTGTCGGCGGCACGCCAGGTGCAACCCTGCACCCTGACATTGTGCTCCCTACGTCCACTGAAAGATTCTGGAAAGGACGAGAAGTACTGGCGCGCGGCGAAGACGATTTGAGCTATAGCGGTTATTATGGAGCCAATGATGATGGTGAAAGTCTTGGAGATTCATTGCGCAAACGTGGTATTACTCAGGTGGTTCTCGGCGGTCTAGCGCTCGACTACTGCGTCGGGCAAACTGCATTGGATTTGCGCACAAAGCTTGGCCTGGATGTCGTGGTAGCCATCGATGCGACACGCGGTATTGCGGATGAGTCGAATACTCGCATGCTGGAGGCATTCGCAGACAATGGAATAACCATCGCAACCACCGATGAAATACTTGCACAGCTTGATGCTGCCTAGGCGGAATTTCAATGTCGTCTACAGAATACGCACATTCGGATCCAGTTCCGGTACGCCCCTCTCAGATACCGTACGGCCCGCGGCTGGAATCGGGCACTATCAGTGCCGGGTTGGACTACTACAAACCGACCATGAGCCAGCTGGCGTACGAGCGTGAACCAGATGCCGAAGTGACCTTCACATTTCATAATCGTGGCACTGAACGGTTGCTTGATTATATTAATCCATCCAGCCTCCAGCAGCGCTTTGACAATCTCCGAACCTGTGGCTGGACTCGTCAAGAACTCAACTACCTGAGCAGTATTCAAACAAGTGATCGGCGCGCCGTTTTCACGGATGCCTACCTGGCGTATCTGCAGTCGCACAACCTGCCCGCGATTCGGGTACTGCACGACACAGATTCGGACGATATAGCCATTGAAACGACGGGCCCCTGGGCTCTCTCAACATTCTGGGAAACCATCGTCATGAGTGAGGTAAGCGAAGCGTATTTCGAAGCATACCTTGAAGCACATGGCCTGAACCCATTCGATGTCTACGATGAGGGAGATCGGCGCTTGAGTGGAAAAATAGCGATGCTTCAAGCGCACCCGGATATAAAATTTGCCGATTTTGGCACCCGACGGCGCTTCTCGCTGCGCTGGCAAAAACACGTTATGGAGCGGCTGCTCGATGAATGTCCCGCGAATATTGTTGGCACATCAAACGTTGCTTTGGCTGCCAGTTTGGGCGTAAAGCCTATAGGCACGTTCGCCCATGAAATGCCGATGGTCTATGCTGGGTTGGCGGATGCCAGGGGTGGAGATGTGCGCTCATCGCATAATAAGTTCCTGACCGCCTGGTTTGACCGTTATGGCGCGGATTACTCCATCGCCCTAACCGACACCTTTGGCACTGAGTTTTTCTTTTCCGACTTCACACCCGATCAAGCCGCTGGCTGGCGCGGCGTCCGGCAGGATTCAGGCGGTCCTTTCGTATTCGGTGAACAACTCATTCGTTTCTATGCAGCAAACAGTATCGATCCCGCAACAAAAACTGTCATATTCAGCGATGGGCTTGATATCGATACAATCGTCGCATTGCAACACCAATTTCACGGCCGTATCAATGTGTTATTCGGCTGGGGCACTACGCTTACCAATGACCTCGGACTCAGACCGCTGAACGTCGTCATGAAAGCCACGCACGTGAAGCTGGCCGGCAGCGGCCGGGAAGCCGATACAGTCAAACTGAGTGACAGTCCTGGCAAACACATGGGGCCACCTGAACTTGTACATGACTACCAGGAACGCTACTTTACTGTGCAATGAATGCCATGCCTCGCGAACCACGTTCAACGTATCACTCAAACGTCTCGACGAGAAAACCGATACTTTTATTGATGATCTCCTCTGATTGCTCGTACGTCCACGAACTGTGTCTGTATCCTTCAAAATTTTCAACGATATGATTCGGCTGGGCGGTTTCCATCAATTTTTTTCTGTTCGCCTCGTCAACGTACTCGTCAGCCGTACATTGCACAATATATGCTGGCGCGTTTACACCGGAGAGTCGGTCGCCAATATGCGTATCATGCGCCTGCTGCCAAAAAGATGCCTTCACAATTTGACCGCTCTCTTCTATAACCCCGCTCTCTGGCGCATGGAACTCATCAACGCTCGCATCGGGCACCCATGCTACCACAGTAACGACATCTTGTAATTCTGCCGCACACGCGATAGCCGCGGACGCACCCATGCTCTGCCCAAATAACGCAACCTGAAAACCTTTGCGGATATATTCTTCGAAAATAGCTTTTGTTGTTGCGATCCAGTCGTCAAAACTTGAATCAAGGAAATCTCCATCCGAGTTTCCGCTTCCGTACTGGTCAAACCGAAGACTCGAAATACCATGCTCAGCCAGCATGCGTGCCGTACGCACGAACAAACGGTTTGGCCCAATTGTGCTACTACGGTAGCCATGGCAAAAGATCACCAGCTTCTTACCGCCAGCATCAGTAAATGCGGTCGCGATCTTGTGGCCGTTATGAGTAACGGTCTGCGTAGTTTCCATGCGTTTACTATAACAAAATCCCTTATGGCGAGAGGTATTGATGCTTATGCTTGGAGGGACCAGTGGGGTCGCTGCGCGCTCCCGACGATACTACGGTATCTCTCGTCGAGAAATCTCCATGTCGTGGATCCAGCCCACTGGATCGACCACGTACATTACGCGCTACTTCTGCATTGTATATTGTCGAACTATAATAGCTACCATGGCCATAAAAAGACATCTGCCGGTTTTACTTGCCGCCGTCCTACTAAACTACGCCGCGCAAATACCTTATTACCTACACCAGTATTATTTTCCTCGGCACATATTACCTAACTTTGTTGGCACAGCACTTTTGACCGCAACGCTGGTGTGGTTTTTAGTGGGGTATAGTATGTTCGTCAGAGATAAGAAGTATGGTAAAGGCTTGCTGCTGTCATTTTTGGTAGCTCAGGTACTATTTTACGGACATGCCATTATCTTTGGGCTGATTAATGAGAGTGGGATCGTTGCCCAGCTGAAGACGCACAGTCCATTTCTATTTGTAATTTTTCTTATCGGATATATAAACTTTGCCGTTGCAGGCTACTATTTCGTACGACTACTGCGCAAGAATAGCAACGCAACCGCTGCTTAGTACAGAGTGAATAGGAACGATACGCCTGGATAGCGCGGTTGAAATTCAAGCGGGCAGCGTATCACCAGGGAAACCTTTTGCGGGGTGTACGCTGTAGGTCAAGACCTCGGCCTTAACAGCAGGGTCGTCATCCATTATCTGCCGGACTTCTTCTACCGTACGTGCAAACACCCCGATACCGGCGTACTCTCCATCGTCGAGAATCGGACAAACAACTGCAAGTGCCCCATCTTGCTGCAGTGACATATTGCGTTTACCATGTTGCCAAATTATTGGTTTACCGTTTTGAGCATCCACCTGGTACTTTGGACCTTTTTTCAAGATCAGGATGGTGTAATCCCTAGCCTTGCTCAAATGTTCGCTCATCTTTTTGTCAGTGTTTTCAGCCATAACCCAATTGTAACAAACCCCTCAACCTCTGTAACTAAAGTACAATACAGCCCAGCACTGCTTATCGCTCAGTTAGCCTAAAAATTCTTTTACCTTACCTACATACACAGTCAATTTTCATATGCTTCAACTACAATGCTGCATAATACTAACTGAATATGAGCATAGACGCTTTAATCAGGGTACTCAATGTATCAACCATACTACTCTGTGGCCTGATTTGTCTTGGTGCTGTCGTTTTCTTTCGGGTAAAGAGAAATAAGAGCTTCGTATACTTGCTGTTTTTCACGATATTCTCCTTTTACATCTTTGCCGTACTGTATTACACAATATTTAAGCTTCAGTCAGTCTTTCTGCTTAACTGGTTAAGCCCAAACCGCCTTATGTTGAAAGGGCATACAGTCGCACAGGGCATGAATCTCATCCCGCTGGCAGCGCTCAGGCTGGCAGACGTAAGCACCTCACTACTCAACATTCTGTTGTTTATTCCGTTTGGCTTTGGACTTCCCTTTGTTACGAAGCTGCACATGAGAAAAGTAGTTATCACGAGCACGCTGTTTAGCATGACAATTGAGCTTTTGCAATTACTGACAGGTATACTGGCGCATAGGACGTTCCGGACTGCGGATATTAATGACGTGATATTCAATACGACGGGAGCTGCAATTGGCTATCTGTTATTTATCCTATTTATACGCATGTATCGCAACTATTCCCGCACCTGGAAGATGGTAGGGCACCCAATCTTGAAATATATCGCTGAACGACCGCAGAGAGATGCCCCTTGAACGGTATACTCATTACCGCTTGGCTGTGTCTTATACTATGTATCCAAAGGGTGATCATAAAGAAAGTGCTGTTCCTCAAAGCGGCAATCTTTATGGTCATATGGATGGCACCCGACAGGTTGGTAGTGCGGGCGATTCTTGGCTCCCACACCCACGACTACGAGCCTTTGCTAACGTAAAATCTCTGTCGCGGCCTCAACCTCGTCAGATCAACCAATGAAAATACCCGTTCTTGCGACGAGTATTTTCATTGGAGGGCCCAGTGGGGTCACTACGCTCTTCCGCTGCGACGTGCTCGGTGGA
>CAZPPY010000031.1:0-11152 GCA_964588575.1 uncultured Candidatus Saccharibacteria bacterium | reverse complement strand
TCGTAGAAATCCCAGGCGTAACGGCCGCCGAAACAGCGCGCAGAACAGCTGCCAACATTCGCCCGCTCTCGCGCATTGCCTGGATTTCGCTCGGCGTCTTAACGCGTGTTTTCATACCAGATTAACCCTCAGTAGGCGCTTTAGCCTGGGAGCCTGCCATATGCATTAAAATATCCTGGTTGACCGTATCAGGCACCTGCGAACCGTCGATATCATACACAGCAATCTTATTTTCTTTAAAGAGATCAAGAAGCGGCTGCGTGTAATGCTTGTACTCATCCAGGCGATGTGTAATCGCGTCGTCTGTATCATCCGAACGGCCACGTGAGTGAAGACGTTCAAACACCGTACCCGGCGAAACGATAAGGTCAATAACTGCCTCTATTGAAAACCTGCCTTGCTTTGACTGATCGATGAGCCAAAGCGCCTGGCTACTTGTTCGGGGGAATCCATCAAGAATTGATTTATTCGGATCAGCCATGCTGGCAAGCGCTGTGTTTACCATTGTAATAATTTCATCATCATTGAGCCATTTACCAGCGAGCATGCCTTGTTTCTGCTCTGAAGTTCCAAACTGCCGCAGCATATCGCCCGTTGATAAGTATGCGTAGCCTATCTCCGCAGCCAACAGGTGACTCTGCGTACCCTTACCCGCACCTGAGACTCCCATGAAAAGTATCATGCGCTCAGTTTCTCCCTCACTACGCGCGCAATCAGCGCTCCGTCGGCACTGGCACCAGCATGTTGTTTGACTTTGCCTATAACTTCACCCAAAGATGGATGCTCGGTGTTAGTGAACGTTGATAACACTTCGTCGATAAGTGCTGATATCTCAAGTTCACTAAGTGGTGTTGGGAGATAGCGTTCAATGATAGCTTTTTCTGCAAGCTCGGCCGCCGCCCTTTCCTCACCACCTCCCTGGCGATAGAGATCGGCACTTTCCTGGCGCTTCTTGGACTCTTTCTGAAGTAGTGTTAGCAAAGCATCATCCGGCATTGCTTCCTCGCGCTGCAGGCCTGCAGCAATCTTTGCATATAGAATCGAACTCTTGAGGCCACGCAAGGTACTGACAGTTTGAGTATCACCTGCAAGCATTGCTGCCTTCAGGTCCTGGTTGAGTTTGTCCTCAAGCATAGGTACGGGCTTACCGTTGGCCTAGCTTCATTCGCTTTGCTTTCGCCATCTTCTGTTCTTGCCGAAGAATTGCCCGAATACGGCGATCACGCTTGCTTTTCGGTTTTTCGAAATATTGCCCATGCTTTATTGACGCCACAATACCTGATTGCTGGACTTTGCGGCTGAATCGGCGCAAGAGGTTCTCGGCCGACTCTCTTGAATCTTTACGACTTACTTGTATCATCGCCGTTATTGTACCGAAGTTAACCTGTTTTGGCAAGTCACTTTAGGAAGCGACTACTTTTTTGTGGTTTGTACGCTGCGACTTCAGTACGATACTTTGTAATTCTTTGAAGATCGGGAACTGCTTGTTGGTGTAGTATACCTTCGTGTTCCCTTGCTTTTCGGAAATGAGAAAGCCAACCTTTTCTAGCCGCTTCAACTCCCGCTGAATATTACCCGCATCTTCTTTAATAAGCTTTGCAAGCCCACGCACATGGGTTTTAAAATCTGGGTACTTGGCATAAATTACAATGATTTTACGCCGCACTCTTGATGTAATAAATATGTCAAGCATCTGTTAGTTATCTCCATTGATACAACATTTACCTGCTGTATCTTCTTCCACTCAGTTACTGTTTAATAGTAATGCCTCACGTAAAATCCTGCAAGCTATATACTGGATAGATAGGAGTTATGATGTTTTATTACCATGTATGGGTACGTTCCGAGCAATACCGGAGCCGGGAGCCGCTCACATATCAATATGCCGATAAACTTGCAGACGGAACGTTCGTAAGAGTGCCTTTACGTAAAGAGATAGTATATGGCTTTGTTACTGCAGCGGTTGCTAAGCCTCTGTTTGCAACAAAGCCAATCGTATCGGTGCTGTCTCTACCCGCTTTGCCTGCTACAAGCCGCCAGCTTGCCACATGGTTGCTGGCATTTTATCCAGCGCCTATTGGCGTTATTACTGGGCAGTTTATGCCAGCCGGCTTGCGCGACAAAGCACCTACTCTGTCAGCAATAGAGATGAAAAAAATAGCCGAGGGTGAGCCAGCGCTCACCACGCGGCAGCAGGAAGCAGTGACAGTAATCGATACAAAAGCAGATACCTATCTACTGCACGGCCGAACTGGGAGTGGCAAAACTCGTATCTACATTGAACTTACGAAGCGAACTTTGGACAATGGTCGCTCGGTACTTATTCTCTCACCGGAAATCGGACTGACGTCACAGCTGGCCCTGCAATTTCAGAGAGCATTTGGTGACCGAATTATTATTCTCCACTCCCAGTTAACGCAGAAGCAGCGTGAACTGGCCTGGACAACGATTATCTGCAGCACCGTGCCACTCATAGTTATTGGCGCCCGCTCTGCAATCTTTAGCCCAATTCGAAACCTTGGTCTCATCGTCGTCGACGAGTTCCATGATCAAGCCTATAAGCAGGAACAGGCTCCGTATTATCATACCGTCCGCGTCGCCTCCCAGCTCCGGTCTATTCATAGTGCAACCCTTGTACTTGGCTCGGCGACGCCATCAGTCAGCGACTATTATTTTGCAACTCAGAAACACAAACCGATCTTGCGCCTGAGTGAGCTTGCGAAGCCATCTGAGTATGCACGCACTGTAACTATCGTTGATTTGAAAGAACGTGAACACTTTTCCCGAGCGCCGCATCTTTCCACTGCACTTATTACTGCAATGACAGCCAGTCTCGATAAACACGAACAAGTCATGCTCTATTTGAATCGGCGTGGTACTGCGCGAGTAACGCTCTGCGAAGTTTGCGGCTGGCAGGCGAGGTGTCCAAACTGTGACTTGCCGCTCACCTACCACGGCGATGTTTTTCAGCTGCAGTGCCATGTGTGTGGCTATCGGCGGCAACCACCACGAAGCTGTCCGACGTGCGGTAATCCATCAATCAGCTTCCATAGCTTTGGGACAAAAGCAATTGTCGACGAGACACAGCGTCTCTTCCCAGAAGCAAAGATTATTCGGCTCGATACCGACATTCAAAAGACGGAGCGGCTCGAGCATCACTATCAAGACATAGTCGCCGGTAACGTAGATGTCATCGTTGGCACACAAATGGTCACGAAAGGACTTGATCTACCAAAACTTAGTACGCTTGGTATCATCCTGGCCGACAGCAGCATGTACCTGCCGGATTATACGGCAGCAGAGCGAACGTACCAGTTACTCACACAGGTCATTGGACGGATCGGTAGAGGCCATGTCGCCAGCCATGCGATTATCCAGACCTACCAGCCAAAGAGTACACTCTTGCAAGCTGCACTCGATGACGACTGGGAAAGCTTCTATCGCACGGAGATCAGCGAACGGCGGCAATACGCATATCCACCATTTTACTTTTTACTGAAACTCAGTATCCAGCGCAAAACACCCGCCAACGCCGAACAAGCTGCCGTCAAGCTCAAGGAGACACTGCTTCATACACTGCGTAGTATCGAGATAGACGGTCCAGCGCCGGCTTTCCACGAAAAAACAGGGGCGTTATACCGCTGGCAGCTCGTCATAAAGTCACCAAGCCGTCAACAGCTCCTCAACACGATCGACCTGTTGCCGCCCAGCTGGTCTTACGACCTTGATCCACAAGATCTGCTATAACACCTCGACTTTCACCATATCTGTTCCTACGGTATACTATTGGTAACTATGACGAAGGACAATGTGATTGCACTGCCCCATCCAAGCTTGCGCCAAAAATCGCAGCGTGTTGGTATCGTGACGCCTGAAATCCGGCAAATTATCGAAGATATGAAGTCGGCTACGATCAGCTGGGACAAGAGCCGCGACCACGAAGTTGGTGTCGCACTGGCAGCAGTGCAAATAGACCAGCTTTATAAGATCATCGTCGTACGCAATGACTATGACAATAAAAATGACCATTCATTCACGGCATTTATTAACCCGGTCATCACAAAGCATGAAGGCAAGATTGAAGAAGATTTTGAGGGTTGTCTAAGCGTAAAAGATATTTACGGTAAAGTCCCGCGTTACACGAAGGTCCGCGTTAAGGCACTTGATGAAGAAGGCCGTGAGTTTCGGTTAACGGCCGAGGGGTTTTTAGCCCGAATTTTTCAGCATGAGATAGACCATACCCAAGGGATACTTTTTGTGGACCACATCAAAGAAAAGCGTGATGCCTTCTACAAGTTAACAGATGACGGGTCGCTCGTTCTCCTGGACTACTCGAAAGATATCGAGCATAATAAAGCCCTCTGGAGCTAGCAATGGCCAACACGTCATTCGTATTCTTTGGCAGCGGCCCTGTTGCGTTAGCAAGCCTCAGGGCACTGACAGCCCATAATACCATCGAGGCAATTATCACGAAGCCCGCCACCGAAGCAGAAATGAATGCAGCCGTGCCTGGTCAAGCACCAGTTTTTGCAGTTGAGAACAGGGCACAGCTCGATGCACTCTTTGCATCACAGCAATTTCATAGCCAGTTCGCCATTCTGATAGATTTCGGCGTAATTGTCAGCCAGGCCGTCATTGACACGTTTCCACTCGGTATCATAAACAGTCATTTCAGTCTGCTCCCAGAGTGGCGAGGTGCCGATCCAATTACCTTTGCAATCCTAAGCGGCCAACACGAAACAGGCATCAGCCTCATGCTGCTCACGGCCGGCATGGACGAAGGGCCCATCCTAAAACAGGTTGGATACGCCATTCCGCCTACGGCTACCACACCTGAACTAACCGATGCACTTGTCAGGCTCAGTAACGCCACACTACAGGCAGTACTACCTGACTATCTACAGCATACGATTCAGCCTAGGCCACAAATAGGCGCCAACATTCTCGGTATCACCAAACCAACTTACTCACGCAAACTCACGAAAGATGATGGACTCATTGATTGGCATAAACCAGCGCTCCAGCTAGAACGTGAAATTCGGGCGTTTATCAGCTGGCCAAAATCAAGAAGCCTTCTTGCCAACCGAGAAGTAATCATAACAGCGGCAGCCGTGAGCAAACACGAAGGCAAGCCAGGCGAGATCATCATCGACGGCAGCCGCTTTTTTGTGTGCTGTGGCGAAGGGTCACTCGAAATACAAAAAATCAAGCCCGCTGGAAAAGGCGAGATGCCAGCACGCGCGTTTCTCGCAGGTTACAGCAAGTATCTATAGGAATGGTGGCTCGAATAGAGCCAGGCTCTATGCGCCAGAATTCGTCTGAGTTGAAGCTAGAATTTGTGGCGCTGATTGCCCAACTTCTTGCTTAAGTTTGGCATATTCTTCTGCCACGATATCTTTATAATTTGGAAAATTTGTCTCAAGCCAGTGAAATGCTCCAGCGTCATCGCGTGCATTAAAGAAACGTTCGAATTCGTCGAGCTGCGCATTGGTCATCTGATCAGCCAGACGCATACCAACTCTCATCTCCAGAGTCTCATAGATGTGTTTTAGTAGGCTAGCCTTATCGGCCGCAGGCAATGTGCCCAAGCCTAGTTCTGCGAGTAGACTATCATCAATCTTCAGTGCGCTTCTGGGTGTATCTGCCATAGGCCTATTGTACCACTACTTTACAGGTGTCTAGTAACCGTTTCACGTCGGAAGAATTCCAGACGGTCGCCTTCTTGAAGCTCAACACGATGTTTCGTCTTCAAACTAACACCACACATTTCGCCCTCGAAGATTTCTTTTGTATCTGCAGGGCCACGCTTAAGATTTGTTGCCTCTAACTCTGTAATTTTCTCATCGCCTCGCATCAAATAAACGAGCGCTGGCACTTCCAATTTGCCCTTTGTGGCCTCACCGCCACAGATGATCTCGGTCTTTGTAGTCTTAAATACAGCACGAACAATCAAGCGGCCAAGTTCGGTCTCTACAACTTCCGGGCTTAGCAATGTACTCATTTCTTCACGAGCATCTTCAATTAACTCATAAATGATATTGAATATACGTACTGGTACTTTCTGACGAGCAGCTATCTGCTTTACATTACCCTGTATGGTAACATTAAAACAATAGACAATGGCATTACTAGCTTCAGCCATGTAAATATCACTCTCGGTCACATGGCCAATGCCTGTGCCGACAACACGGATAGCAACTTCTTGCGTGTCTAGAGCCTTCAGGCTATCTATCACTGATGTTAGCGACCCCTGGGCGTCAGCTTTGACAACCACATTCAGCTCACTGGTTTCCGTACTGTGCTTCATAATCCGAAGCAGCTCACTGCTGGTAATACCATGGCTAGAGCTTACACGACTCTTATCTTGTGAGCGTTGTTCTGCGAGATTACGGGCTTCCTTTTCACTTGCCACAACGCGAAACTCATCACCGAACTCCGGTAGTGTCTTAAAACCAGTAATAACCACTGGCGTTGATGGGGTTGCCGATACCACCTGCTTACCATCCGTCGACTCGAGACTGCGAACCTTCGCATACGTTGCGCCGGCAACAATCACATCGCCACGCTTCAATGTTCCCGCCTCAACTAAACCATGGGCTACCGGACCGCGTCCCTGTTCGACATGCGCTTCAATGATCAGCCCACTCGCATTACCTGTTACATCTGCCCGCAGATCTTCTACATCTGCAACAAGGAGAATCATATCTAGAAGTTCTGGTACACCTTGACCCGTCTTCGCGCTCAACTCGACGGCAACCGTATCACCGCCCCACTCCTCGACGAGCAGTTGCTGCTCTGCAAGCTGCTGCTTCACAAGATTTGCATTCGCCCCTTCTTTGTCGATTTTATTGACCGCAATAATCATGCGTACGCCGGCTTTACGGGCAAAACGAATCGCCTCAAGTGTCTGTGGCTTGACGCCGTCATCGGCAGCTACGACAATGACAGCAATATCTGTTAGATGTGCGCTATGCTCACGTATCGCTGCAAATGCCTCATGCCCTGGCGTATCAAGGAACGTAATCTTGCGGTCGCCATGCTCTATCTGGTAAGCCGTAATGTGCTGGGTAATGCCTCCGGCTTCGCCCTTCGCCACATGTGCCCCACGAATGGCGTCCAGCAATGTAGTTTTGCCGTGGTCAACATGTCCCATAACCGCAACGACTGGCGGCCTTGTCGAAGCAGTAGCCGAAACAGGTGATTTCACGCGCGTTGCTGGCGTGTTCCGCTCAACTGCACGCCGCTGAAGTGCTATATCAAGCCCCAGCTCACCGACAATAATCTGTGCGGTATCAAAGTCAATCTGTTCGTTGACAGTGACCATAACACCATTCTTCATGAGCTCCCCAATCAGTCTTGTGACGGGAATCATCAACTTATCGGCAAGAGCGCCGACCGTGATCATGTCCTCGACATCTATCGTGGTTGCCATGGCGTGATAGACGCTCCTTTCTTTTCTTTGTAATTAGCTTATCGTCGCAATAATCACCAGGCTAAAAAATGACTACTTATCCTGTTTCTTTGCGGGCTTGGCGTCTGCAGTATCTTTCAGACTCAGGGCAATCTTGCGAGCATCCTGATCGATATCAAGTATCTTGAATTTCTTTTTCTCGTTCAGCTGGAACAGCTGTTCTGGGTCGACGGTATCACTATCGCCCATCTCTGAAACGTGTACCAAGGCTTCAACCGAAGGGCTAACCTGCACGAACGCACCAAACGGTGTGATGCGGGTAATTTTACCCTCCACAATATCGCCTTTCGTAAACGCCTTGATTTCAGCCAGCCATGGGTCTTCGGTCATCTGCTTCAGACTAAGGCTCAAACGATCTTTATTGATCGAGATGATCTTTGATTTAATTCGGTCGCCAACCTTGACGTAGTTACGCGGGTTGTCCACGCGTTCCCAGGATATCTCTGAGATATGGATCAGGCCTTCGATACCGTCGACATTTACAAATGCGCCGTAGTCGATAACACCAGTTACAGTACCTTCGACGACATCGCCGACCTTCAGTTCGGCGAAGCGATTTTGCATATCGTCTTTCACTGCTTCTTTTTCAGAAAAGATCAGCTTATTGTCTTTGCGGCTGACGTCCAGAATCCTGACGCGCAAAGGCTTATTTACAAGAGCATTCAGTTTCTGCAGAATCTCGTCTTTATCAGCACCAGATACGCGGGGATAATGCCCGGCAGCCAGCTGCGATACCGGCAAAAACCCGCGGATACCCTCAAGCTCTACAAGTAATCCACCGCGGTTTGCGTCATATGGCGAAGCCTCGATCGTTTCTTGTGCCTCAAATAAGCGCTGCAGTTCATCCCAACCGCGGTCCTTAACCGCCCGTTTCATGCTGAGTAAGGCGTAACCCTCTTCCATCTCAGGGTCAATGACACTCACCGTTACCGTTTGACCTGCTTCGAGCACCTGACCATGGCCAATCTCGCGCCGCAGCACCACACCGGTGCCATTGGCTCCAAGGTCAATCCACACTTCGTGCTTTTTCACCGAAGTCACAACACCTTCTACGACACTTCCTGTCGTAAGGCGCTCAACACTGCTTTCTTTAAGCAGATCTTCCATTGTTACAGTATCACTCTTCGACATGTTCCTACCATGCCTCCTTCGTCGTGTATTTCGCAGTAGACAGGCTGCACCATTTAATTAGGCGTCTGTCGTTCGCGTTAATTTTATTATACCTGTTTGTGTGCTGTAGGTAAAGGAGTGCCTGGCCACGACGGACGATGTGCTACACTAGGGACATGTATGTGGGGGTAGATATAGGTGGCACAAAGACGTTTGTCGCCGCGCTCGACGACACAGGCGTGATCACTGAGAAGGTTAAATTTGCAACGCCGAAGTCATATGATGATTTCGTACGCGAGCTGGCGAAGGCTGCCGCTTCTTTGCAGACAAAAGACTTTCGCGCCGGCTGTATCGCGGTACCGGGACATGTTGACCGCGAACATGGCCTCGGCCTATTCTTCGGTAACCTCCCCTGGCGGGACGTACCACTTCAAATGGATGGGGAGAAGATTTTCACCTGTCCGATACTACTTGAAAACGATGCCAAGCTCGGCGGCCTTTCCGAATCAAAGCTACTACCTCCTGAAAAGCGCGTTCTATATGTAACCATCAGCACGGGTATTAATATCGGGCTGATTCATAACCAGAAAATCGTTCCCGAACTTGCTGACAGCGAGGCGGGCCAAATGCTATTGGAATATCATGGCAAACGAATGCCGTGGGAAACTTTTGCCTCAGGCCACGCGATCGTTGAGCGGTTTGGTAAAAGGGCCGAGGATATCAACGACAACGCCACCTGGCGCCGAATTGCCCGCGACCTGGCCCAGGGATTCATTGAATTAATGGCCATCGCCCAGCCGGATGTTATTGTCATCGGCGGAAGTGTCGGCCAGTATTTTGACCGGTATAAAGACCTGCTTATCGAAGAGATCGAGCGGTATCCGAACCCGCTCATTCATATCCCGGAATTCAAGCAAGCCACACGACCCGAGGAAGCCGTCTTGTATGGGTGCTACGATTTAGCCCGCGAACACTATGGACAGCCTGCTTGACGTGCTCCGCACACAATACACCAACCTCACCTTCCAGCAAGGTGATGCTTTCTGCTGGTCCCCCGAAACGAACGAAGTAATATACGCTATGCAACCAGGCGATCGGACTGCTGCATGGTCCCTTCTTCACGAAACCAGTCACGCCCTGCTCGGGCATACGACATACACCACTGACTTTGAGCTCTTAAAACTTGAGGTTGCGGCATGGGATAAAGCCAAAAAGCTGGCAAAGATATTCGATATCTGTATTGACGAAGATCACGTTCAGGACTGTTTGGACAGCTATCGGGATTGGATTTATGCCAGAAGTATATGCCCGCGCTGCGGAAATAAAAGCCTGCAACAGGCAAATTTACGGCACTACAAGTGCTTTAACTGCCACATGATATGGCAGGTAACGCCGTCTCGCTTTTGCCGTGCTTATCGTGCGACAAAACACTCTGGGGGGCCTGCAATACCACACATGTTCGACGCACTTACGACTTTATAGACATTGTCATATATAAATTAAGACCCCGCCTTTTCAGATGGGGTCTTATGAGCGGTCAGTAAAAAAGTTAAGCAGCCTTTGTGCGACGAGAAATGCGGCCGCCCTTGGCGCCTGCAAGACGTGCAAGTTCACGGTTCGCGAAGAAACCACCTGTGTGGCCCTTCTGTCCGCCCTTCGCGCCAATCTTGGCGTAGAAATCGGCACCATACTTGGACTTGTTGGTTGCTGCTGCAGCCCGGCCGCCTGCTTTTGTTCCAGCCATATTCATTTCCTCTCAATAGTTATTATGCTTATATTGCTGATTCGAAGCTGCAGAAAATCTCACATTAGTGCTGGATCCTCAAACAAAAAAGTTTGCCGATTGCGTGGCAAACCCTCTCTTTTACTCCGAAACTATTAGTATGATAACATTACAAATCGCTCATGTCAATATACAAAAGCATTATAGGAATAGTGGCGTAATAATTCTCCAGAAATACGTACATAAAAATTAAAAGCCTCCTATTCGGAGGCTTTTAATATAACTTGGCACCGTGCTATTTTCCCAGGGGTAGACCCCAAGTATTGTAACCGCAACGAGGCTTAACTGCTGTGTTCGGTATGGGAACAGGTGTTTCCCTCGCGCCATGGGCACCAAGGACACTTCATTGCAAAATGAGGCGGTTCTTGATGTCCACGCATACAATTAACACTGATCAAGTTGTGAAGTTTTAGACAAACGGGTGCGATATGCACCAATAACCAGTCAACGCCTCCCTCTAGAGAGGAAAATCATCTCTAGAGGAATCGTAAAAAGTCAATGGGACGATTAGTACGCTTCGGCTCCACATGTTACCATGCTTCCACCTTGCGCCTATCAACCTGATAGTCTGTCAGGGTCCTCATAGGGAAATCAAATCTTGAGGTCAGTTTCGCGCTTAATATGCTTTCAGCGCTTATCTGGTCCGCACTATAGCTACTCGGCAATGCGCCTGGTGGCACAACCGATACACCAGCGGTGCGTTCAACCCGGTCCTCTCGTACTAGGGTCAAAGCCTCTCAAATTTCCTAAAGTCCACAGCGGATATAAACCGAACTGTCTCACGACGT
>CAZPPY010000030.1:0-11171 GCA_964588575.1 uncultured Candidatus Saccharibacteria bacterium | reverse complement strand
GTTGGTTGAACCACACCAGGCGTACGCTGCCGGTCGTATCAGTCGCGACGGCTTCCGTCACATGCATGCCGCGGCGTACGTAGCGGCCAGCAGCCTGTTTGATCGTGGCTTTGATAGTCACTGCTCCCGGTCGCAGCTGGGCAATGTGGCTGACTTTTGAATAATCGTCATATGTACGGGGAAAATTATCGACCAGCTGGCCGATAGTCGTAATACCAAGCCGGCTATACAGTGCAATTGCCGCATCACCGACGCCCTTGAGCGCCTTGATAGAATCCTCACCTGTCATCACTACCAGTATACGGCAGCTGCCGTTTTGGCCCTTAAGACTTCTTGACCAAGAAGAAGATGCTCGGTCCAAAATACATAGTGGCCAATGGCGCTTGCAGCACGTTTTCGAGCACGAGCATTGCCCGCATCGGCAATAGTCTCTTTAGACGTTGGCTGCGAAGATTAGACACGGACAGCACACGCTCCACGCGTAATCCGGCGTGCATCAACTGGCGGTACACAGTTCGCGGGTTGTGATTTACGAATGGAATCTCACCTTTTTTGCGATTGGATTCTGAACGGATATCGACAGGTTTGGTTGGCAAACGAGCACCGCGTACAAAGTGCTTTAGGCGGTTCAACATGTGGGAATAGTTGGCAACTTCAATGACTGCGTAACCGTTTTCCGACAACACGCGGGCAATTTCAGCCAGCTCAGGAGCCGGGTTCGGCAGATGGTGCATGACACGCACCATCGTAATCAAGTCGATGCTCTCATCGCCAAATTTTAAATCATCAGCCTGCATAAGCTCACGTTCGATACGCGGGTGTCCCTTCAAATAATCTTTTCCAAGGTCAAGCTGCTGCTGGCTTGGATCGGTCAGGATAACGCGATCTGCGTAGTGCTCAAGCAACAGGCAGAGCCGGCCGTAACCACCACCGATATCAGCTGCCGTCTGAAAATGCTTGCCACGGAGTAGCCGCTTAATTGCTAGCTCCTCTGCTGCATTTTCGTAGTCACGCCCATCCCAGTAACGGACATAGTTATAGTTTGGATCGTTGTACTGGTCGGCTTTTTTCGCCTGCTTTTTCGCCGCAGTCTGTGCTTTTGCGTTGGATGTTTTACGAAGTGTTGTAGTTGTAGCTTTAGCCATGGATTTCTAGTATAGCATTCCCTTACTTACGTTCTATGATGGCGAAGTTGTTCTTCCCGCGCCTTAACAGATTATCACCATTATGAAAGGAAACTGTCATATCAGGCAAGACTTTTTCGCCATTGAGGGCGACAGCGCCGGACTGCACCAGCCGGTTGGCCTCTGAATTCGACGTTGCCAGGCCTGCCTCGACCATCGCAGCCGCTAATGACTCGCCCCGCCGGCTGGTCACCACCGGCAATTCGGCTTTCAATATCTCCACGTCGACACGACCGAGTGCCCGGAAGTCGCCTTCACCGAAGAGCACATCTGACGCTTTCACGACCGCATTTGCCTTCTCAATCCCATGCACGGTCTTTGTCACCTCATATGCCAACGTTTTCTGCGCCAGACGTCCCGCCCGATCCGCCTCAAACTTGCTCATAACTTCGGCGATAGCCGTCTTATCCAACGTGGTGTATAGCTTTAGGTAGTCGCCCACACCAGCATCGTCGACATTCAGCCAAAACTGGTAGAACTGGTACACGCTCGTTTTCCGCTCGTCGAGCCAGACTGCGCCACCTTCGCTCTTGCCAAACTTCACACCAGTCGTCTTATTAATAACGAGTGGCGCCGACCAAACGTGCGCTTCACCGTTATCGATGCGCCTGATAAGTTCCACACCGGCGATAGAGTTGCCCCACTGATCAGCACCAGCAACCTGGAGTGTGACGCCTTTTTCGCGGAAGAGGTGTAAGAAGTCATACCCCTGGATCAACGAGTAGCTAAATTCAGCGTAGCTGATGCCGGCACCGTCTTCACTGAGGCGTGATTGCACGAATTCGCGGCCAAGCATTTGCCGCATTGGCACGTGCTTGCCGATGGTGCGCAAAAATTCTAGGTACCCCAGATTTTTGAACCAGTCGTAATTATCAACCACCGTAAACTTTTGTCCGGCAAAAACGCGCCGGTATTGTGCGACGATTGCCGCCTTATTCCGGGCAACTTCTTCCATGGGTTTTAGATCACGCTCGGTTGCTTTCCCGTCAGGGTCGCCAATCAGACCGGTGGCACCGCCGACGAGCAAGACGGCCTTATGTCCATGAGCGATAAAATGCTGCACCATCATGGCGATTGCCAAATTGCCGACCTGCATCGAATCAGCACTCGGGTCAACGCCCCAGTAAAAGATAATCGGCTGTTTGTCAAGTTCAGATGGATCCTTGAATGTCGTCTGATTGACGAAGCCGCGCCAGGTTAGCTCTTCCGACAAGGTTTGTTTATTACTCATATAATTCCTCTGCTATGGTCTACTATAATATAAAAGCTCGCTTTGGTGGCGAGCTTTTTCGTGATCATTCAGTACTATTACGAACGCACACGGAACAGACCGCCACGGGCTGCATAGGCATAATAGTCGTAGACAATCTGCATTCGTTTATTCATGTATGCCTGCACTATAACACACTCCCGCCAGATCAGCACCCCTATGAGGGATGTGCATAACGTGCGGCGGCTGACAGGAATTAGCTTTTTCTCAGCACATTATTGCTATAATGGTTGGAGAAAATTACCGTACGCGGGAGTAATGATCAAAGTATGAGCGAACAGAGAAAAGATCCGTCCGGGCGGCAACGTACCGCAAAGCATAGATACCGTTCCAAGTCAGGCAAAACACTACGGCTACACCGCAGTTTGAGCGACCGGCTGCGTGCAGCTCGGCAAGCGCGTGATACGCGCCGCGCCGCGTATCTAAGCACGCTGCCGAAGAATCCGATATTACGCGCATTGTACCGCCTGCACCCCAGGCGCATCGCAGCATTCTGGTTTAGCCGGGATGGGGCGATTATGGCGCTCAAAGTCATTGGCGTTGGTATCGTTGCGGTCTTTCTATTAACAATCGGCGTCTTCGCATATTTCCGTAAAGATCTGCCGAAGATCAAAGACATTTCCGGCGATAACCTGGCCGGCAGCATTACCTACTACGACAGCACTGGCCAAACTGTATTGTGGCAGGATTATGATGCCGTGAAACGTATTCCAGTCGCCAGTGATAATATCTCTATCTATCTCAAGCAGGCAACCGTTGCGATTGAGGACAAGGATTTCTACCACGAAGGCGCCTTTAACCTCGGCGCAATTGCCCGTGCCGGTGTTTTTGATGTCCTGCATGTCGGCAGTGGCGGCGGCCTTCAGGGCGCCAGCACCATTACCCAGCAGTTGGTAAAGTTGAATGAGCAGTGGACCGACAACCGTACCATCACCCGCAAGGTAAAAGAACTCATTCTCGCCGTCGAATTAAGCCGCGAGTATTCTAAAGATGATATCCTAGCCGGCTACTTGAACGTAGCGCCGTACGGTGGCGTCGAATATGGCTGTGAGGCCGCAGCGCGCGATTATTTCCAGACCGGATGCAAAGACCTGACGCTGGCACAGGCAGCCATGCTGGCGGCGATTCCACAGGATCCGCCCTACTATTCACCCTACAGCAGTCCCGACTATAACAAAGAAGTTACGGCTGATTACTTCGGCCGGCAGGCGCTCCTGGACCGCCAGCATTACATCCTGGACCAGATGGTCAAACAAGGCATGATCACCAAAGCCCAAGCTGACACCGCCAAAGGCGTCGATGTTCTCGCCCAAGTCCATCCGCTGACGTCGAAATACCAAGGCATCAAGGCACCGTACTTTGTCCTGGCCGCCAAACAGGAACTGGAGCAAAAATATGGCTCCCAGACGGTACAACGTGGCGGCTGGCAGGTAACCACAACACTCAACCTCAACTTACAAAATGAGGCTGAAAAGCTGGTAGCGGATAACTACTCAAACATCCAATATCTCACCGGCCATGCAGCAGACGAGGAAGCGATGGTCGCCGAAGACGTCCAAACCGGCCAGATTGTTGCCCTCGTCGGCGGTGTCGACTTCAGCAACCCATCGTACGGCCAGAACAACTATGCCGCCGGTATCCTCATCCCGCCGGGGTCAAGCTTCAAGCCATATGACTATACTGCATTCATTAATAACAATACGAACGTCGGCGCCGGTTCGGTACTCTACGACCAACAGGATCCATTACCTGGCTATCCATGTACCATCAAAGGTGTACCGCCACCAAAGGGCCACAGCAACTGTTTGCAGGACTACGACTTCCTGAATCCCGGCCCGATTACCTTGCGCTACGCACTAGGCGGCTCCCGTAACATCCCGGCCGTGAAGGCAATGCTGTCCGTCGTGCCGAACGATACGAGCGCCAACTACACCGACTCGATCAACAAAACGATCCAGACCGCTTCAGCGATGATGGACAATCCATACAATAAAACCACCTACAACTGTTATGAGCAAGGCGATGACACTCTAACACGGACTACACAGTGCTACGGCGCATCTGCCATCGGTGACGGTGCATACCTCTACCTCGACGATCACGTAAATGGCCTATCGACACTGGCCCGCATGGGTGTCGCCATTCCAAAGACCTTCATTTTGAAAATCACTGACTCCGGCGGCAAGACGCTTTTGAAGTGGCAGCAGCCGCAAGGCAAGCAAGTCATTAACAAAGATAGTGCTTATATCGTCAACGATATGGCATCAGACCCGAATGCCAGCTACCTGCCGGGATCATGCAATGCAACCAATTGCACGAGCTATAAATTCCATCGCTATCAAGGATGGCACTTCGCGATTAAAACCGGTACGACCAACAACGGCTTTGACGGCCTTATGACCAGCTGGTCAACCCGTTACGCCGTAGTCGCCTGGGTCGGGAACCATCAGCGCAATGTAGACCTCACAGCAGCACGCGGAACATCCATGGAGTATCTGACAGAGCCGCTCGTCAAAGGCTTCATGCAGTACGCCCATAACGGCTTATCGCCTGTCAACTGGCAGCAGCCGTCCGATATCAAAGTCTTACCTGCATTTGTCGTCAGGAACCACATTCACTACGGCGATATTGAGCCGAGTCCGAGCACCGATCTGTTCCCATCGTGGTATCAGGCACCGACAGCGGTTAATAGCTCGCAGACAGTTGATAAAGTCTCTGGCAAGCTAGCTACGGCCTGCACGCCGGCACTTGCCAAGCAAACGCTCACCAATGGCAATGCATCAGGCTTCTCTGCTGATAAGTTTGTAGGAGGCGGCAGCAAGACAGCCGCCTCGGTTACCGGCTCAGATGACGTCCATACCTGCGGCGATAGCCTGCCATCGGCGTCAGCGCCATCGTTGCTTGACCCAAGCTGTAAAGTCGGTGAACCGTGCTCCTTTAATGTCGTCGTTGGCCAAGGGACACATCTCCTGAATGATCCGGCATACCCACAATATCCCGGCATTGTCACCCTGCTTGAGAACGGCCAACAAGTTGCCAAGGTCACCATTACCAGTGCTATGTGCTCGGCTGACGGTTCATCCTGCAATGTACCCGTATCCTACACGCCGTCATCATCGGGTGATGTCGAACTCAGCGCGCAAGTTACCGACAGTGTTCTGTACCAGAGTACTTCCGGCACCACAACCGTTACCGTCACAACCAGCGGTGGCGGCGGGAACGGAAATGGCAACGGCCACTGAAGAAATATACTTCCGCCAACGCTCCATTAGCCATTCGTACCAATAAAGAGCCGGCAGCCCACGGGCTTCGGCTCTTTATTCTGCCTTCAGGAACTGATTCAGCGCACTCCGAACGTCGCGGACGTCGTGCAGGAGTGCGGGAGGTTTGCCCGTCCGCAGCTTCGGTCCAATCGCGGCATCAAAACCAAGTTTCTTGGCCTCGGCAATCCGCTTTTCGATAAACGGCACATGACGCACCTCGCCGGACAAACCAACTTCACCGAACACGGCGGCGTTATCTTTCAGCTGGAGCCCTTTTGCCGCAGAGCCAATAGCCATGCAAACAGCTAAGTCAGCCGCAGGCTCGGTAATTTTCAGACCGCCGACAATATTGACATAAATATCCTTATCAGAGAGATTCAGCTTGGTACGGCGTTCCAACATGGCTACCAACAAGTTGAGCCGGTTCAAGTCGATGCCGCTGGCCGCACGCTTTGGATAGCCATAGCTGGTTTTATTCACCAGCGCTTGGACCTCGACCAGAATCGGTCGCGTTCCTTCCATCGTTGCCAGCACTACCGAACCGTCGCTGACTTGGCGTTCGGCAAGCAAGCTGGCGGACGGATTATCAACCGGCCTAAGCCCTTGCTCGACCATTTCAAAGATGCCGGCCTCGCTGGTACTGCCAAAGCGGTTTTTGATCGCCCGAAGTACTTTGAAACCGCCATACCGATCGCCTTCCAGCTGTAAAACAACGTCGACGACGTGTTCCAGCACTTTCGGGCCGGCTATCGTACCCTCTTTCGTCACATGCCCGACGAGGATAACTGCCGTACCGGTCTGTTTGGCGGCTTGCATAATCGCAACGGTACTATTGGTAATCTGCGACACGGTCCCTGGCGCCGTTGGTACAGCGGCGGTGGCAATCGTTTGTATCGAATCGATGACTACAAGCTTGTACGCTCCAGATAGAATTGTTGCCACAATATCGTCGGCCGAAGTGCTGGTTGCAAGTTGCAATGTCTGCTGTTCAACGCCGAGCCGGGCAGCACGCAAGCCAACCTGATGGGCTGATTCTTCGCCGCTCACATACAGCACCGACGTGCGTTTTGAAACCTCATATGCCAGCTGCAAGAGCAGCGTGCTTTTACCAATCCCCGGCTCGCCGGCCAGCAAATTCATACTGCCAGCGACGATACCGCCGCCGAATACTAGGTCGGCCTCATCAATGCCTGACACTAGGCGCTGCTGATCACGCGCCGTTGATGCGTCAACCGTCTGTGCCTGCAGCTTTCGGCCGGTCAGGCTGGCTACACTGCCGGCAGAAGCGCCAAATGGCACACTTCCTGATGCCAGTACTTCTTCCTGCAGCGTATTCCATTCGCCACATTCCGTGCAGCGTCCAGCCCATGCCGAATATGTCGCACCGCAATTACTGCATACAAATCTCACTGCCGGTTTTTTCGCCACCTTATACCTCCTGCTTCATTCCAGTCTAGCATGCCAAACCGGCTACCGATGAAGCATTATTCGACGTTAGTTGCGTAGGCCAGTTCGCCGTTTTTGGTTGCGACTTGGACTATTTCACCGGTCGCATACTTTTCATCGAGCAAGTAGAGCGCCAAATGGTCTTCGATTGTGTCCTGGATGAGCCGCCTCAGCGGGCGCACGCCGTTCAGCGGATCATACCCATGTTCCAGAAGATACTGCTTGGCTGCTGACGTCAGCTGAACGCTAACACCCTTCTTCCGCAGGCGCGCCCGTAGTTCATCGATCTGCAAATCGATAATCTTGAAGATGTCTTTCTTCGTCAATGCATGGAAGACAATGACTTTATCGATACGGTTTAAGAATTCCGGCCGCATTGTTTTCTTCAGCTCATCGCGCACCTTTTCCTGGTTGGCAGCGTGTAGGTCGTCGAGATCTTGCATATCGCTGTCGGTTCGGACGTGGAAGCCAAAGTTTGCTTCCTTCTGGAGCTTATCGGCACCGATGTTGCTTGTCATGATGACGATAGTGTTCGTAAAGTCGATCTGCCGGCCTTTTGCATCGGTCAGGTGGCCATCTTCCAGAATCTGCAACAACATGTTAAAGACGTCCGGGTGAGCTTTCTCTATCTCGTCAAACAGCACCAGGCTGTACGGCTGGCGACGGATTTTGTCGGTCAACTGGCCGCCGTCGTCATAGCCGACGTAGCCCGCCGGAGCGCCAACCAGGCGCGCCACGTTGTGGTGTTCGCCAAATTCACTCATGTCGATTTTCACCAGCGCTGATTCACTGCCAAAGAACTCACGGGCCAGTACTCGCGCTAATTCGGTCTTGCCGACACCGGTTGGACCTAGAAAGATAAATGAGCCGATCGGCCGCTTTTCACTCGACACGCCGCTACGATTGCGGCGAATTGCCTTGGCAACCACTTCGACAGCTTCGTTCTGACCGATCACATATTTGGCCAGAGTCTTTTCCAAATTTAGAAGATATTTTGCTTCCGAGCGAATCACTTTCTTCACCGGCACGCCGGTCATGCGCGACACAACATCCGCCAAATCTTCGCTGGTCAGGGTAATTGGCTGCTGCTCGCGTTTATTAGCCTGCAGCTTCGCCAGTTCATCGTTGATTTGACTGGCACGGGTTTTTTCTTTTGCAGCCGTTTCGTAATCTTCATTATCGGCGGCTTCTTCGATGCGCGTCTGGACCAGTTTCAGCTCTTTCTGTAATGCGCGCACTTCAGGAGATGTCCGTGTTTTATCAACCCGCAGGTAGGCTGACGCTTCATCGAGCAGGTCGATCGCCTTGTCCGGCATGAACCGGTCATTGATATAGCGCTTCGCCAATCCGACGGCGTCTTCAATAACTTCATCGCTAATGGTTACGCCGTGAAACTGTTCGTAATGCTTCCGCAGCCCTTTTAGAATCGCCACTGTCTCAGGGACGCTCGTTTCGGGTACCTGGACGGGCTGGAAACGGCGCTCCAACGCGGCGTCTTTTTCGATGTGTTTGGTATACTCCGCAGTCGTCGTCGCGCCGATCACTTGGATCTTACCGCGGGCCAGTGCAGGCTTCAGAATGTTACCGGCGTCCATCGCCCCTTCCGCTGCACCCGCACCTACGATGGTATGCAGCTCATCGATGAAGATGATGGTGCTCGTGTCTTTTTCGAGTTCGCTTAAGACTTTTTTCAATCGCTCTTCAAATTCACCGCGATATTTTGTACCTGCAATCATGCCGGCAAGGTCGAGCATGACAAGGCGTTTATCTATTAAATTGTCCGGTACGTCTTCAGCAATAATCCGCTGCGCGAGTCCCTCGACGATGGCGGTTTTACCCACGCCTGGCTCACCGATCAGCACGGCATTATTCTTCGTCCGGCGGTTCAAAATCGTGATAACCCGGCGAATCTGGCCTTCACGCCCGACCACTGGATCAAGCTTGCCGGCCCGCGCTTGTGCCGTCAGATCAGTACCGAAGAAGTCAAGCGCCGTTTTGCGACCCTTTTTGCCGGTTCGGAGCATTGCTTCCTGATCGGGGCTTTCTTGCTCTTCATATTGCTGTCGGTTCAGGAACTGTTCAAGTTCGTTCGTCAACGAATCAACATCAGTATTCAACTCGCGCAAGAGCCGCGTCGCCCGAGCATTCTTTTGGCTCAAAATGCTATAGAGAATATGTTCCGTGCCGCAAAATTCTTGCCCGTAGTCCTGGGCAATATCATACGCCATGCGAAGCGTCAGTTTGGCCGTTTCCGACAAACCTTTCGCTCCCATATTAATAACTAATGTTTTGGGCGTCAGATTCAGTGCCAGCCGCGCACGATCCAGCGTCACGCCGGCATTCTCCAGAATCTTTGCACCCATACTCGTATCTTGTGCGAGGACCCCAAGCAGCAGATGCTCGGTGCCAACGTACGCACTGCCGAAGGAGCGCGCAATTGCCTCAGCGTGCTTCAGGCTCTGCAGCGCATTACCCGTTAAATGATTCAAAAACTCTTGGAAATCCGGTGAGTTTGGCATCATATATTTCGTCTCCTGATTATCGCTTTCCGGGCGATATTACCTTATTGTTATATGCGCCTTTTTCAGTAAAAAGACAGTGAGATTTTGGGTAGCGCACATACTCATATTTTTCGGTTGCAGCCTATACATACAACCTCATTTCTATGATAGCATTTAGCACTCCGGCGTCAAGAGTGCTAATTTATAGTCCACGCGATGCCGGGTCTAGCATATTCATGGCGCGCTATACCCTGGGAGATGCGCCCGGGTGCAGCAAGCACGCAAGGCTGTTCGCAAGCACTTTGCGGCCCAGCTTTTTGTTCTTCAGGCCCGTCACATCGGCCACGTGATGTAACCGGTTGATTGAGAGGTGCGCGGGTGCTTTGCTTTTCCGAATATCCACATCGATAACGTTGTCTTGGAACGTACTTCTCGTGACTACCACATCATTGCCGGGAAAGACGGAAATCTGGCCCATGGAAATCGTACTGAACGTGCCAGTGCCGGTATTATTACGAAACCTGCAGCCGCGGATAATCACTCGTTGGCCGGACGTCAGAACATCGATCGCCGGACCAGTGTCATTGGCGCGATTGTGCATAAATGTGCAATCCTCAAAAACAATCCGACTGCCGGGATCGGCCTGCAACGATACCGCACCGCCGCACATCACCGACGAATTATTCCGAAACGTACAGCGACGGAAGGTTACTTTCGTGAGGCCCGTCACCAGCACCGCTCCACCGTCAATTTGCGCGTATATACTCTTGTGCTTCACTGGTACCCGGCGGGCAAGATTGCTGCGGCCGTTTTCAAACGTGCAACCCTCTATTTTGCCGGTACAATCTTCGAGTACCAACAGCCGGCCGTCAAAGATGTGGTGTAGAAGCGCAAGTTTTGTACCCGAAAAAACAGGCATGTCTACTCCGATTTTACTCGCACCATGGCATGGCGAATCACATCGTCACCCAGGCGGTACCCAGCCTGTAATTCTTCAGTTACGACCTCTCTTGTACCCTCGCCCTCTTCCATACTGACCGCTTCGTGATATTTCGGGTCAAATTCCGCACCAACCGTCGCAATGCGCTGGACACCCATATCCTCCAATGCTTTTTCAAACTGACGGACGACACCCTGTACGCCCCGAACGTAATCGTTTGTTTCCAGTTCTTTCGGTACGTGTTTGAGGGCCCGCTCAAAATTATCAATCACAGGCAGTAGTTCAGTGATAACATTCGCCTTGACGGCCGAACGGACGCCGGCCAATTGCTCATCCGCATGGCGGCGCTGGTTGACGGCATCCGCGCGCTCCCGCTGCAGTGCCGCGGTCAGTTCGCCAATCTGCTGCTCCAATTGCTGGACTTTCGATTGGTCGACTTTCAGACTTTTGGACTTTTTATCAGGCATATAGCGCCTCCTCAAGCTCTTCACCGGTACGGCGAACAAGCAACATTACATCACGATAACTTTGCCTGGTCGGACCAAGCACGCCAATATAGCTCCGATC
>CAZPPY010000029.1:10947-11255 GCA_964588575.1 uncultured Candidatus Saccharibacteria bacterium | reverse complement strand
CTTCGTGAGACGAAGCGGCCAAACGCCGACGAGGCTGAAGAGCTCTTTATCGGAGCGATTGTTACTGGCCTCATCACGACCATTGAGCTCGGTGCCGCAGAACGGTTGCACTACGTCGGCGGAGAAACAGAACGGAAAGTCATTGGTGTCTTCAACATGTTCACTGAGGCGTCGAATACAATGGACACGCCGGCATATTACACCATTCCGTCGTACGCCCACCCCGGTGAGGTACTGTGGCAAGATACTGTTCATGATTACATAGCTGCTACCCACGCTATGGACTACCTGCTGCTTCGTGAAAACGG
>CAZPPY010000029.1:6748-10937 GCA_964588575.1 uncultured Candidatus Saccharibacteria bacterium | reverse complement strand
GGCAACCAACCAGGCCTGGATCCTGAGATGCTTGCAGACGCAGAGCGCGCCTATGCCCTGGGCGACAAGAACCCTGATGTACGAGCAGCGATTGACCTGCTTGCAGCGCTCGGCGCCGCCAATATACTCGGCGGAGAAACAGATGATATGGCGGCCAGCCTGACCGCAAAAGAGTCAGAAATCCGCGCCCGCGCAGAAGCGCTCCTCCACACGTTTACCCATAACCCTCTCAGCAGCATGCCGGGCGCAGGTGAGATACAGCATGTGCTCGGACGGGTCGGGCAAGCCGCTGTTAGCAGCTCACCAATGTTGCATGAAGCAAAAGCCAAGCTGACAAAGATCATTAACGGACTCAATGCCAGCACTGAAGGCGTCCGGGATTATACTGCCCATGTTGCGCATATGGCGCTGTCGAAGCGGTTGGGCACTGACAAGTACCCGCAAGGTGACGAAACACAAATCCAGTACTTGCTGACCGGCCTCGCCGCGCTCGGCCATGAATTTGTTCCCGCCAACTTGACACCAGAAAAATGCATCGAATTCAGCCATGCCTTGGCCACCCGTGGCGTGCTCCGGAATCCCAGCGAATACTTCGGCTCTAATGTCACCGACCAGAACCGACGCACCGTTGGTGAATGCCTGAAGATGGCCGCAATGTTTGACTGGAAGCAGGCCCCAGGCCTTTCTTTGACAGCAGCTGCAGCCGAGGCAAAGGTAGCACAGCACGCTGCCGCACAAGCTGAGCAGGCGGCACCAGAACACCAGCCGCAAGAACAGTAAGCAAAACAACGTAAAGCGACAAGTAAAGACTGCCCGCATACCAGGGCAGTCTTTTGCAGCAGATACCATTTGCTTTATTTATAATTTAATGTTAATGTATGAAAGCTCATTCTTGAGCTCGGCTGTGTCGTCAAGACACTGTTCCTGTGGAGGAGACAATGGCAAACGGAGCCGTCTTACTCGCGCTTGCTGGCCTGGCTGTTGTAGTCGCTGTCGTGGGAATTCTTATCCGCAAGCGATTGCTGTTCAAGGAGAGAAGTGCATGGCATATCGGTATCGGTGCTTACCACATTCGGTCATACGATGGAGGTAAGACATGGGTCTCTGTCGAGACGGTCAACGGCAAACTAATCGAAGTCGGTCCTGCCGATCCAGATGTAGTTCGCACTGTAAATGCTGTTGACGGCATCGACGCTTACGTCCGTAAGCACGGAACCATTACCAAGTGGAACGATACAACGATCCAGTTGTTTCGCGATGCACACTACCTTGACGGCATGGAACCAAAGCGCGACTGACGTTGCGTGAGCAACTAAAGCCTCACACCGCTCCAGCGGCGCAAGTTATCACTTCGGTGAGAGCTTGCCCCTGGAGCATTTTTTATGATATTTACAAACTACTGAAAAGCCTTATGCTTGAATGTATGAAGGTGCTCGTTGTCGAAGACGACAAAATTATCCAGCGCATGTACAGTCAGGTCGTGCAGCAAGCAGGACACGAGCTCCTGACGGCTGCCGACGGCGCAGAGGCACAGAATGCAGCAGAGAGCGGCCACCCGGATATCATCATGATGGATGTTATGATGCCGCACATGAACGGTATAGACGCGCTCAAAACTCTCAAGGAAAGTGAACAAACGCGCGAAATCCCGGTCATCATGCTCTCTGCCTATGACGACCCCGAACTGATGCAACAGGCGCTCGACGCCGGCGCCGAACGGTACGTGACGAAAAGTTCGATGGAGCCGGCTCAAGTAATAGAGCTCTTGCAACGCACCTATGCCGAGTCCAAACAGCGGCAATTCAACCCCGACACGAAGCTATAAATTCACTTCAAATTATACTTGCTATATAATCCATAAAATGTTATTATAAAGACCTACCTAATGGGTAAGGTAGTTAGCACTAGGAGTGAACGGTGTTTACTGTTCTTTTCGGTATCCCCGCCGCTTTGATCGTGGTTGGAGTGCTCGTCTGGATCTTCAGTGATCCTTTCGACCGTGTTGATGCGTTATTGCTTGCATTAACCATCACTTTCTTCCTCAGCTTCATCGTGAGCCTCGCCACAGCGGGCGCGATCGGCTATGGTAAACCCAGAGCTGCTGTGCGACTTGAAACGCACACACTCGTTGGAGTCACTGACTCCAGCGGTATCGCGGGAAGCTTCTTCCTGGCCAGTGGATACATCAATGGGACAAAAACCATTAACTGGATCGAAAACACTGGCAAAGGCATGCAATTCCACTCGATGAACGAGGAAGATCCGAACGTCTTTGTCGTCGAGGAAGACCGGTCCGACGGCGAACTTGATGTCGTGCAATATGTATTTCAGAATCCGTCTGACGGAAACTGGGGTATCGCATACGATAAGAATGATTACATCTTTCGTGTGCCACGAGGCTCGGTGACGACATGTTACCAGCTAACACACGGTGCAAGTACATCGTGCCCATCGAGTTAGTCGGCTAATTGCCGGGGTCACTGCGAGGAGCAATCCTTGTATACCCCGGTCCCAATTTTTTTATTCATGACTAAGGGTTAATAATTTATAATCAAGCCCGCCAGATCAGCAAACTGTACACTTTTATGTTCTAGTGATTGATTATTGTATTTTAATATGGTATTGTAAGATTCTACCTAATGGGTAAGGTAGTTAGCCTTGGAGGGTACCGTGTTTACTGTACTACTGACCATCCTGGGATGTGCGATCGTTTTTAGCGTCATCGCGTGGTTCGTTGCGGATCACGACTTTTACGGTGAGGCTGCAAGTGCAGTCGGCGGAGCAATTGTCGCTGCACTGTTCATCGGCACCTTGAGCGGTTGCCTCATCGGCCTTGTACGAGGTGGTGGTCTTCCACATAAGCAAGTGGTTACCGATAGGCAGACACTTGTGAGTCTACACGACGCGGCTGGGATCGAAGGTGACTTCTTTCTGGCAAGCGGCGAGATAGACAGTGTGATTAAAATCCACTATGTAGTGTCCACACCCGATGGCCTCCAGTTCCGCTCTATGGACGAGGAGAATTCGAGCGTTTACATCGTTCAGGAACCGCGGTCAGATGGTGAGCTCGATGTCGTCGAAAATCTGTTTTCCGACGACGGTTCCAACAATTGGGCGATTAACGGCGCGCATTGGACGAAATACATCTTCCATGTGCCGGAGGGATCGGTTACGACCTGTTTTGAACTCAATCAGGCAGGCACGCCGATCAACGCTTGTCAATCAAGCTAATCGCGGCTAATTGCCGGGGTCACTGCGAGGAGCAATCCTTGTATACCCCGGTCCCAATTTTTTTTATTCAGGACCAAGGGTTGATAATTATCAAAATAATTGCTGTGACGTCTGCCGATAGATTGACTTGCAGGCCTTTTTCTTATACTATCGCGCCATATTACGCCAACAAGAATTGGCGGCAGTCGTCACCGGTGATGACTTCCGTGCCGCAATCTCCAAAGTCGCGCACCTCACACTGCAGCTGCAATGTGAAGCAGGGTTTGTCGTCTATAATACGAAATCGGCCCCAAAAGTCTCCCGGGTTATCCATTCGCTGCAACCGGACCAGAGACAAGACGATGACCTTATCGGTAATACGATCGAAGCCATGATTAAGCCGTACGGGGTCATTTATATGGATACGCTGACTGATCTGAATTTTAAGCAACGCAACAATATCGCCATCGTCATTCACTCTCACTACACCGACCCGAACCCAGATGCAAAGGAACCGCTTGTCGAGCTCCGTCCATCGACGAACGATCTGGATGCGTTTGATAAGCTTACGCTGGCTAATCCGGGGCACGTCGAGGGTGTGCTGACTTTCGGAACGACCAACGACATTGCGCATGTGCTCCTATATCGCAGAGCACATCCGGATATGCCGGCTAAGTACCAGCAGGAATCTGATGAGCTAACACGAGAACGAACCCTGACGATCATGCGCGAGAGTGGTTTCGGCCTCGCCGAACTGCAGTATGACCGTACCGCAAACACGTGGTTGGATGATATCGCCCTGCAACTCGGCCAACTCTACGAGTAGCATACAGAGTGCAAAAGTTGACATAATAGCTATTTTATAGTATTATCACAGCACCCAATTTGGGTACGCGGGTGCCTTATGGCATCGTTCTCTGGAGGCGAGAACTTATGCGCGAAAAAAGCACATGTCAGGCAATTGGTGTCGTGATGGACC
>CAZPPY010000029.1:0-6738 GCA_964588575.1 uncultured Candidatus Saccharibacteria bacterium | reverse complement strand
AGTGTGGGTGGAGCCCGACAAATCTGGAGGCCGGTCCAATTCCCCCTTCCAGCTGCGGCGCGGCGAAGACCTCATCTATGGGGAATTCCATCATGCATCCTTCGACGGTGGTTGTACATGGCATCACGTTGAAACACAACACGACGGTACGTTGATCTCTGTCGGTGGGCCGGTTGAAGGCGAGCTTGCTCGCTATCTTGACTGGGTCGACGGTCTCGAGCGTGAGTGTGCCGATGCGTATGATCATCAGTACGACTTTCCGGTGCCCCCGCCACGTATAACACCGTGGTACATCGTGTAGTCCTCTCATTCGCTCTGCGGGGCATTTGTTACTTCGGTGACAGGTGCCTCTGCGGAGCGTTTTTTTTATGTATTTTGAATTAGATCATAACTTATAGTGAACATTGACAAAATTGTTAATATATAGTAATATACCATTGCCCGATCTGGGCGTGCGCGTGTCGAAAGACATTTCTTTCTGGAGGCGAGATTGCGCAAAATAACCTTGGCAACAGGTCAGCAAGCGGAAGACGTGGTGCTGAAGCCGAACACGGTGGACACTGAGACAGACGAAGGGCAGGAGGCGGCCGACCGTCCCTACCACATACGTCGCGTTTTTGAGGACATCGAGCGTGGCAGTTGCTGTCACGTAACGTTCGACGATGGTAAAACCTGGTACGATGCAGAAGTAACAGATGAAGGCGAATTGATCTCGGTCGGCGAGCCAATAGATGCTGAGTTCAATCAGTACCTAACCTGGCTTGAAGAGATCACTGCTAAAATCGAAAACGATGACGACATACCAGACGACACCATCCTGCCCCCAGCGCTCCTAAGGCGTCTGGAAATGGCTAAGTAGCTTCCAAACTCGCTCTGCGGGGCATACGTCACTTCGGTGACATATGCCTTCGTAGAGCGTTTTAATTTCTAAGCTACTTATCTGCATCAGCAGGCAGCGGGGCAAGCTCGGTAACAGCATACGCTCCGATATCTCCGCTATGGTCGTGCCGCATAAACCAGACATCGCCGCCGTGTCCTGGCACATAATTTAGCACCGTGCCGTCCACGCCCTGCATCCGGACGTCAAGATTTTTATAAGCAACGAGCATCCCCATTGTTGTGCCAAGTCTGATCACTCGCGCCCGGTCGCCGGGACTCGGCCACTCGCCGCGGTCATTATACGATTGCAAATTTTCTGTCATCTCGCCGTACCTCCAGCGCAAATGTTATTGTATATAATACACTAAGTAGATACACTCACAATATGCTTATTTCGTGTCATGTCAACACTAATGTATATCGTAGAGAGGGAGGCGGGTGAGACTGGAACGGGTTAGAAATCCCGCATGAGCGGTTGCAGCTTCTGCTCATGGAAGCGATACAGCAGCGCGGGCCGGTGTGCGCCGTCTTGGAAGAATTTATCGCTAGGATCCAGCAAGTTGAATGATAAGAATTTCTTACGGAAATTACGCTTGTCCAGCGTGCGGCCAAGAATCGCTTCGTATGCTTCCTGGAGCTGTGTCAGTGTAAATGCAGCCGGCAATAGCGCGTAGATCGCGGTCGTTGATGTCACCCGTGCAATCAGGCGCTCATGCGCCTGATTGATAATCTCCTGATGGTCGAACGCCATCTTCGGCAATGCATTCACAGGGTAAAATGTCGGACTTTGCGTTACCTCACTGACATGCGGCTCAAGCCGGCTGCCAAGCAATATGTATGTAATGCTAACCGCATGGCCGCGAGGGTCGCGCGCAACAGTATCAAAAGCATATAGCTGTTCGGTCAGCGGGAAGTCGCTGACGGTGAGGCCGACTTTGGTCGTCAGTACTCGTTCCAGCGCTTGCATGGTGGTATCACCGGCTGCGTTGTACCCGCCCGGCAGCGCCCATTTTCCAAGGAATGGCTCGTTCGTCCGCTGAATCAGGAGAACACACAGTTTGCCATGAATAATCTGAAAAATCACGCCATCAACAGTTAGTGTCGGTGGATGATATATGTATGCCATACGCTGGAGTATAGCGAACCAGGCTCAGATATACCATAGTGTTGACGAGGCGCGCGTATTATCGCCTTGCTGCCATAATGCACATGGTCACAGGAAGCCGGTACGGTATACTGGTAGCGATGAAACTGTCTGATTATTCCTACGATTTGCCGGAAGCGCTGATCGCCGACACGCCGCCGGAAGTACGCGGTACGTCGCGACTGCTCGTCGTCCATAAAAACCATACGAAGGTCGAAGATTCGATGTATGCCGACGTCGCCCGATTCCTGGAACCGGGCGATTTGCTTGTATTGAACGACACGAAAGTCATCAAGGCGCGCTTGGTGGCACGTAAAACCAATGGCGTCGAACGCGAATTAGTTATCCTGGAAAAACACGGCCAGGACAACGACTGGCACACCCATAAAGTACTATACCGCCGAAGCCTGCGTGCTGATGATGAGCTGCGCGTTGGCGACGCCGTCATCACCGTGAAAGAAATTTTAGGCGACGGGTTGGCAATCGTCAAAAGCTCGCGCGATATGCTGGAGCTGGCTGATCTTCACGGCCAAGTGCCGCTGCCGCCGTACATGCACCGCGATGCAACGCCGATGGACACCGAACGGTACCAGACTATCTGGGCCAAAGAAAAAGGCTCCGTCGCCGCGCCAACGGCAAGCCTGAATATGACTGATGAAATCCTGCAGTCGCTGCGTGACAAAGGCGTGCGTACTGCATACCTCACGCTCCACGTTGGCCTCGGCACCTTTATGCCGATCCGTACGGACAATATCGAAGACCATCACATGCACCAGGAATACTTTGAAATTCCGGCGTCGACCGTTGCCGCCATTCAGGCTACGAAGGCAACGGGCAAGCGGGTCATTGCACTCGGTACGACTGTCACGCGCACACTGGAATACGCACATGCCGCACTCCAGGAACCGGCACGCGACATTACCGGCGAGGCAGATATTTTCATGTACCCCGGCTATATTTTCCAGACTATCGACGGACTGCTTACGAACTTCCACGCACCAAAAAGCACGGTATTGATGCTGACTGCTGCGTTTGCCGGCTGGGACACATTGCGGCAAGCATACGAGCATGCTGCAAAGGAAAAATATCACTTCCTAAGTTACGGCGACTCAATGTTAATCCTATGACAGCGCTTCATTTTACTATTCATAGCCGGCTTGATGGCACGCTGGCGCGGGCTGGTGAAATCCGGACGCCACATGGCACCATTCAGACTCCGGCATTCATCGTGGGCGGTACAAAGGCGACCGTAAAAGCCCTGACACCGGCCGAAATTACCGAGCTGGGCGGCCAGGCAGTGCTGGCCAATACGTACCACTTGATGCTGCAACCAGGTGCAGACACCGTCCACGAGGCCGGAGGTTTAGGCAAATTTATGCATTGGGATAAACCGACGTTCACCGACAGCGGCGGCTTTCAAGTCTTCTCGCTCGGCATGGCCTATAAAAAGGGGATTGACGCCACCAGCCACAGCCAAAAAGGCGACGCCGCGCTTGCAAAACATAGCCAGGGCCAGCTGGCCAAAGTCACTGACGATGGTGTAACATTTCGTTCCCATCTGGACGGCACGAAGTTGACGATGACACCGGAAAGCTCCATGGAATTACAGCACAAGATCGCCGCTGACATCCATATGGCATTCGACGAAGCAACCAGCCCGCTGGCTGGCCGCGACTACGTGCGGCAGGCCATGGACCGGACGCACGCCTGGGCAGCGCGCAGCTTGGCGCGTCACAACCAGCTGAACAATGAGCACGCACAAAATAATGAACCACTCCAGGCGCTCTACGGTGTTGTTCAGGGCGGCCGAGAGGAAGATTTCCGCCGTGAAAGCGCCGGGTTCATGGCGAGCCAGGATTTTGACGGCTATGGAATCGGCGGCGTGTACGAGCCGGGTGAAATTCCCGATGTGCTCCGCTGGGTGCATGAAACACTACCCGAGGACAAGCCACGGCACCTCCTTGGCATGGGAGCACAGCCGGCCGACCTCTTTTTGGGCGTCGAATACGGTATCGATACCTTTGACTGCGTTGCACCAACCAGACAAGCTAGGAATGGCGCACTCTATACCTACAACGGCCGCATCAATATCAAAAATGCGAAGTTTTCACGGGATTTCACGCCCGTGGACCGCGAATGCGACTGCTACACCTGCCGAAACTTTACCCGTGCCTACCTGAACCACCTATTCAAAGCCGATGAAATGCTTGGCGCTGTGCTGGGCAGTATCCACAATGAACGTTTCGTCGTCAGCACCGTCGACCGCATCCGCGAATCAATCATCAACCAGACATTTTTTGACTTCAAACGATCATTTTTAGATCGATACTACCAGCAGAGCCGAGAGCTCCAAGCGTAGCAAGCGCACGTCAAATCAGGCAGCTGCACGCAGTTGTGAAATCATGGTGGATATTGATTTTTAATTAGTTTTATGTTAATATTGTCGCCTATATGACAAAACTGAATTTCGAAGCTGATAGAGAACCAGTAGTCGTTCCTGCGAGCACTGATTTTGAAAGTTACCTGGCGGATGTTGAAGCTGATAAATTTGCATCGCCTGAGGAGCTACAAGCGCGACTGAACACGCCACGCGGCAATGTGGTACGCATGAGTACTGGTGTATTACAGCGCAATGGGACATTTGTACGCGAAAATCGTGAAGTGACGCCCGAACAACGGGATCAAGTTCTTTTTGAAGCACGCATTTTGGAAGCTATCAAAAACAATAGACAGGGCGCGCGTGACTACGAAAGCTACTTTACCGATATTATGCGTGGGCAGCTCACGTCGGCTGATGAGCTCCGCGCGCGGTTGGCTACAACGACGCCTGGTGGCTATGTGCGCACGCCAAATGGCGTTTTGCAGCGCAATGGAACCTACGTGCGGGAATCACGGGTAGTAGGGCGCGAGTTTATGCAGGCTGCACTCGCCTTTTATGACAATTTGGACGCACTCGATCCGCAAATGAAGACGATCATGGCAGACATGCAGACCGGCCGAACGACCATGACAGCCGCGAATAATGCCATGAGAGAAAGAATAGGAAGTTCTTTAACCGCAACCGACCTTCGAGCCAATGAAACGGATGCTGCGAAGGTCGTATTGATGTCGACACTCGTCAGCCGGGCACGACTCCGCAATCAGATCGCCGATAACATCAATCGCGCACCCCAGGATATTCGGCTGAGTTTCGAGCTATTCCGCGACTATGGCCTGGAAGGTGAAGCAGACAGGGACTTTATCCAATCGTTGAACCGCGTCGTGTATGACGCGCGCCGGCTCGCGTTTTCCAAGCAAATCATCACAGATCTCACACGTGTATCCTCGAAGGATGGCTACGCTACAATCCTTGACACGCTTCGGGAATTTGCCGACTCTCCCTTTCCCGAGGATACAGCGGAGGCAACTACGCTTCGGGAATTTGCATACGAACGCGAACTTGCCAATACTGCCACTGGTCTTCTCGCGACGTTAAATCCAAACGCGTACAGCCGCGAAGCATACGATGCGTATGTCGGCGCCTTACCGCTGCGCTCCAGCAGTGGTAGCTTTAATTACATTGACCGCCTGCAAACCCTGCTTGCGAATGTCAAGCCGCTTGCAGATCAAGCGCGCAATACGTCGGTGGATATAGAGACGTATACGATAGCCACTAACTTCCGTAACCGCCGGACACGCGACGTACTTGCTGCCATCAATGAGCTTGATGAAAATGGTGACGATCAAATTCGCTCCCAGCTGCTTGCATTTTATAAGCAATATTTGCTCAGCCGGCGTACCAGACGGCCGGATGACTATCGTGATGCATTTCAGTTCGAAGTAGACGCGCTGAAGGCAATCATCGCGCCGGAATACCAATTCGACCAGCAACTCGGCAATAACATGATCGCACTGACGCGGTTGTCCGCACGATTTAAGCGTGCCATAGCGCCATTGTTCCAGACACTGAAAGGCGAAGCAAACTTTAGTGAAGGCATCGACCAATATACCAGAGTAACACGTGACGGGGATCCTCGCGCCCGTTATACCTTGCGTCTCGCCAACCTAGAAAGCCAGCGTAGTTTAACCGAAACGGAACGTAATTACTTGGCGTCCGTCGAACTATTGTCACTATTTAATCCTCACTTGATTGCGCTCGCCAATGAAGCGCCGGCCATTACCAGCGTTTATTTGGAGGGCTACTTTAATCAATTATCGAGAAGTACCTTTGATGCCGTCAGGGACGGCGGGTACGTACCTGCTGTACAGCTGGGCTTGGGCCCGAACGGTATGGCTGCCGCAGGGGAAACCTTCCGTGCGCGCCCCGACATTGCCGAACAAACATTGTACGTGGATGCCGGCGCGTTGCCGGGCGGTCCGTTCGCTGTGCCGAAAGGACCGGCATGGGACCTGAATAGCGCCAACAGCACTCAGGTTAATACGCCGATTTTGCCCGAAGCCACTCCCGACGGACTGGCCGGCAAGACAGTCCGCAACTACGGCAGCCCGATGCGCTGGTATCCCGGCGAGCGCCAATCTGGCCGGGACGTTCGGCAGGGAAGCATCAACAACACGGTAGACTATTTACTCACCCCTGACGGCGTGTCGGATTCACGCTACCCGGACAACGCCGACGAAGCCCTCATACTGCAATTGCAGGCGGCAGTACTTTTGAATCACTGTGCCCTCCGCACTCAGATTGTTGCCATTGAACCGCGGCCCGAAGCCGGCTATCC
>CAZPPY010000028.1:1755-11553 GCA_964588575.1 uncultured Candidatus Saccharibacteria bacterium | reverse complement strand
AACGGAACTCTCCTTGAGGAGGTAAGAATGTCTCGGAGACAGCTTATGGCTATCGCGTGCTTCATTGTCGCCGTCATTGGCCTTGCGTGGTGCACCATGTTGACGCCTGATACACCACTTATTGTGGGCTTGGGCATAGGCGCAATTACCATGGTTAGCCTGCTTGTAGGCATGCTATGCGTAATGGTATAAGCTACGACGTTGCATTTCATACGGGGGCTGTCGACCATCTGGTCGGCACCCTCCTCCTTGGAGGTGTCTCTGCTAGAGAGCCTCGGGTTGTCATGGAAACTTCTTGCGCGCTCTGTGCGTTTTTCTTTGACCAACCCTCGAACTATTTCCCGCACTATTTTCTGTCTGCGGATGTATATCCGCACTGATGAGGCCTGAGAGGCCGAAACAGATGCTCTTTTAATAGTGCGGAGAGAATGCGCATTGCGAGCAGGGTAGAGCTTCTTTACTAAAGGAGTTGTACCCTGTTAGCAAAGTACTGATAGGTAGAAGGAGTGTACCGTGCGGTCTCGTCGTTTTCGGCTGGTCCTTGGGTGCGTACTGACGATGCTCGGTGTCGCGATCATTATTGTAGGGAACACTGTGTCGCTTCCTGACGCTTTGCTCACTATAATGGGGATTGCATTAAACCCGCTCTTGATTGGCGGTATACTGATCATCATCTTTAATTGGCCCAAGCGCGGCCAACCCCCGTCGCCAGACGAGCAGGAATAAACTGTACAAAAGGGTCCGGCCTATGCTTCGGCAGTCAGCCGGACCCACCTTCAAACCCATCATTTTCCGCAATATTTTTCTGTTCTGCGGATGTATATCCGCACTGATGAGCCGGAAACGGCGAAAACAGATGTTCTTTGAAAATTGGGGTGATAGAAATGCTGGTCAGGCAGAAAGAGGAAGTATAGCTATTTTTTCTTTCTGGCTGACCAGAAAGCGGAAGATTTTCGTGGCCTGGTGGGTCAGAAGGAGGATAGGGTGCAAACGCAATCGCAACATCGTCTGCTTGCATCAAGACTGGGACAGTACGTGGTGATGGTGTTCATGTCTGTGGTGGGTGTTCTGGGGATACCGGTGCTGGGAATCGCGCTCTGTATTCTCATTCGTGACGTGACCCATGTGGGTATTCTCGTTGCGATAGGTTACGTAGTGTGGATTTCGGCATGGATTACCTGGGGACTGGGGATTTGGTACATATGGGCCAAGCTCTGGGACCATTTCATGGATTTTGAGTACTAAAGCCTAATGTTCAGCGCTCAGAAGACAGTCCGAAGATTGTCTTCTGAGTCCTTTTACCTTGATTCTATCGTTTCACGATACGATGCTTTCACCCCAATTTTTTGCTCTCTGAAAAATAATCTCTCCATTTATCACATCCGATTCGTAAACTTGATTATGCAACAACAGGGGTCAGGCTGATTTCATCGCCGCCGAGGTGCTTAGCCAGATAGCTGTCATGGCTGATGTAGACCAGAGTGCCCTTATACAATTCCAGCGCCGCTTCCAGCTCTTCAATCGATGGAAGGTCGAGATGGTTCGTTGGCTCATCCAGGATGAGCAGATTTGGGTCGTTGGCAAACATTTTAATAAGCTGGAGGCGCGCCTTCTGACCGCCCGAAAGGTTTCGAACGATGTGATCCAGGTCTTCGTAGGGATCGAACAGATAGTCAGACAGGAGTCGCATAATTTGCTCGCTGGTGATACGGATGTCGAACAGGTTATATAGATGTTCGATTGCCTGCGATAGAGTCATATCGAGCAAGGTATCATCGGCCTCTTGCTCATAGGTATTGATCCTTAGCTTCGTGTCAGTTTTGATAGTTCCATGGAGGAGTGTTGCCGGACGGTTGCCGCCAGCGGTGCTGATGATTGCACGGATGAGCGTTGTCTTGCCGGCTCCGTTACGGCCGACAATACGCAAGCGTTCGCCGGTAAGCATGCGGCGGGAGAATGGCGCGAAGAGGGGATGGTTGTAACCAACCTGGACATTGTCCAGCTCCACCAACTCACGCTGGCGCTCGTCTTGGCTCAAGCGACGGATTTTGATCGTCCGTGATTTATGTTTCTGGTAGCTTTCTTCTACCTTTGGCCTGAGCGTAGCGACTGATTCCTGGTCGATCCAGAAGCTTGGCCGTTCCATAGACTGCAATGCAGCCAGCTCTTTCAGAAGGCGCGTTTCCATCACGACAAACGGATTTTTCTTGTCTGCCGTTCCGCCCCAGGAGCTCTTCTTGCTGCGGGCGTACTGAATCTGTTTTTTGACATTTTCAATCCGGCGCTGCGCGGTTTCATATTCATTCAAACTGTTCGCGGTACGGGTCGCATTCTCGCGCAGATAATCATCGTAATTGCCAGGGAAATTCACGGCGGTCTGGTCTTTGATCTCAATGATCCGTGATACGTGCTGCAGCACATCACGGTCGTGGGTGATAACGACGACAGCGTGGCGGACCGATGTGAACCAATCAATAAAAGCGGCTTTTGCGACGTAGTCCATGTGGTTTGTCGGCTCGTCGATGAGTGCCAGGCTGGCTGCAGAATGTTCGACAACTACTAGTTCCACGAAGCGCTTTTGGCCGCCGGAGAGACTGTTCATCAACGCATCGGGGTAAAGCTGATAGGCTTCGAGCGAACGGCGCACACGGTCTTCGACCGTGTAGTAGTCCATGTCTCCAAAGCGTTCCAGTGCTTCGGTGTATTGCCCGATTTTGCGTAAGCTATCGCCCATGGTGTCGGGATAGGTATCAATGACTTGTTTGAGGTTTGCATATTCGGGCAGGTTGGCAAGCACGTACGTGGCAGCAGTTTGCGTGCCGAGGTCGTGGTGTTCCTGATGCGTAGCGGTAATACGGACGCCCTGGCGGACCGTTACCGAGCCGGCAAAATCACGGTCTTCGCCAGTTAGCATACGAAAGAGCGTTGTTTTGCCAACGCCGTTACGGCCGATGATGGCGACTTTTTCCGTTTCATCGATCGTTAGCTTCAAATTGGCAAATAATTGCTTATTGCCAATGGTTTTTTGTTCAATCTCAGCGCTTAAGAGCATAGCAGTATTCCTTCACAATCAAATGTAAGAGAAGCAGGGGCATTAGGATCAGTGAAGTAATACGCACATGCTCTCAGTATAACAGATCAACCCGGCGGTCATTGGTCTATGCTGAGGTAGCCAGCGCTATCTGTGCTATAGTGGCAGCATGAGCATATATCCTGCGCGTATCTTGAAAAGAGTGTTTACCGGCAATACAAATATCACCACAACGGCACTCAGGAAGTGGCATATCGTATTAGCCGTGCTTTTCCTGGCGCAGGCAGCTGCGGTTGTGCTCTTTGGCACGCGGCACGATTTGCCGCTCATGGCAACGTACCTTACCACCGACTCGCTCCAAACCAAGCTGACCGGTGATACCGTATTGGCGCCGGCGATACACCAGCTGTTGACGCTCAACGTGGCGCTGCTGACGGCGATTGTTTTGGGGCTGGCGGGACTATATCACCTGGTATTGGCATCGGTGTACCGTGTGCGGTATGAAGCTGCGTTGAAACGCGGCGTACATGCATTCAGATGGGTATTGTATGCAGTTGATGGCGGTCTGCTTCTAGGGGTGATCGCTATGCTGGCAGGGCTATACGATCTGGCCGGTTTACTCATGCTGGCCGCGTTGGCGGCAGTTGCGGCATTGACCGGCTGGGCCGTTGAATTGCACGACGGGCGCCAAAAAGCCAGATTGCCGGCGAGTCTGTGTGCTGGCATTGTTGCTGCTGTGGCCTTGGTACTTGTAGTTGCGCTATATCTGGTTGCTTCTTCTGTGTTCGGGAACGGACATCTGTCGGCATACATATATGTATTGGCCGGCGTAACACTTGCGCTGCTCGCTGCCGTCGGGGCAAATATGCTTCTCATTGCCGCGAAAGTTGGCAAATGGGCAAATTATATGTATGGCGAGAGCTGGTATATGGGGCTGGGCCTAATTGTGAAAACCGTGTTCGCATGGCTGGTCTTTGCGGCAGTCTTGAGAAAGTAGGGGACGTGGACGCGCCGCAGCCTGGCTCAATCATTTTTGATTTTGACGGTACACTTGCCGATAGCTTATACGCTACGCTTCGAGTTTTATATGAGTTGATTCACCGTGAACCATTGCCGCCGGAGGATGTTAGCCGTCTGCGTGGCATGACGCTTGTGCAGGTGCTCCGGCAGCTGAAGATTGCACCCTGGCGGGCGTTGTTTATGAAAGAAAAGGTCCATAACGCCATGCGTGACCGAATGGATGATGTGGCGCTCATTCCAGGCGTGGACGAGATGATCAAAGCGCTTTCGGCCGATTATCAGCTGTTCATTGCCAGCTCGAATGATGCCGCAAACGTGCAGATTTTTCTCCAGCGATTTGAATTGAAACGCTATTTTACGGGTGTGTATGGCGATGCCAACCCGCTCCGAAAGGCTCGTTTACTCCGCAAAGTTATTGCCGAGAATAGCCTGGATTCAAAACGAACATGGTACGTGGGCGACCAGCCGTGGGATATGCGAGCAGCGCATCGGGCTCATGTACATGCGGCGGCGGTAGCCTGGGGTTTTAGCAATCTGCATGTGTTAAAAGCTACCCGGCCAGAGGTGCTGGCCTTTAGTCCAGGCGAACTAGTAGAATACGTGCATGCCCATGAACAAAATCGATAATACTGCTGTGATGTCTGAAGCTCGCATCGACAAGCTGGTTGAAGGCGGCCAGGGGCTGGGTACGCTGCCGGATGGCAAAAAAGTATTCGTCTGGAACGCATTGCCTGGTGAAACAGTGCGGGTCCGTCTTATTAAGCAAAAGCATTCGTATGCCGAAGCAATTGCCGAAGATATCGTGCAAGCATCCACGGAGCGTATTGAGCCAAAGGATGAGAACTACCTGGCAACCAGCCCATGGCAAATCATGGATTTCGATGCGGAGAACACATACAAGCAGCAGATTGTTGCAGATATTTTTCAACAAGCAAAGGTCGCCATACCGGATTTTTCACTGGCGACGAAGGGCAGTGCCTATGGCTACCGCAATAAAATCGAATATGGTTTCTGGGGAGACGACGCCGGACTACACCTTGCATCTTACCGCCGCGGCAGCCACGGCAAGCAGATCATTACGGGGTGTTCATTGACAATGCCGGGCATCGATGCCGCAGCCAGTTCTCTCTGTACCCAACTGCATACATTGCAAATGAGAGCGGGCGATCTGAAGACAATAATTGTTCGTTCCTCGCAAAATGGCGCATTGGTAGCAAGCTTGTATGTAAAACGTGAAGACTTTCCCTCGCTGGAGCTCCCGAATGAGCTCCAGGGCTTGCGTGTCTATTTCTCCAACCCGAAGAGCCCGGCCTCCGTTCGGACCAACCTCCTCCAGGAAAGTGGTGATGTACACTTGCATGACACGTTGCTTGGGCGATCGTTTATCTATGATGTAGATTCGTTCTTCCAGGTAAATTTGCCCATATACGAACAGGCGCTGACGCGCATTCATCAGTACAACCAGTTTCCAGCAGTTGTCGATATGTATGCTGGCGTCGGTAGCATTGGCTTGAGTGTTGCAGGTAAATCGGTTGCGACGGTCGAGCTTGATCCGGCGACTGCGGCGATGGCACGTGAAAACGCTCATAATACGAGCCTTGAAGCAGAAGTTTTCGAGACATCTGCAGAGAAAGCGCTGGATCACATTACGTCTGACAGGCCAGTCATTTTTGACCCACCACGTGCCGGGCTTCACGACAGGGTAGTTGAGCGGGTACTCGAGGTTTTGCCACCACACATCACGTACCTTAGCTGTAATCCGGTGACGCAAGCTAGAGATCTTGCCAGGCTACAAGAGAAATATGACTTCACCTATTTTGAGGCGTTCAATTTTTTTCCACGCACGCCACATATTGAGACGCTTGCCGTTCTCCGACACCGCTAATTTTTCGGCTACGATAGCTACATGGTAGAGTATTAATAGTAAGGAAAGACGTCGATGCAACCGAATAATCCGTACCAGCCGCCATTTAATCCTGTCGCTCCGGTGCAACCACAAGCTCCGTCCTTCATGCAGCAAATACCCGCACAACAAAGCGACAGAGAATATGTCGCGGCAGTATTGCTATCATTCTTCTTCGGTGGCTTTGGGGTAGATCGGTTCTATCTTGGGAGAATCGCCACGGGCATTTTGAAGCTGCTGACAGTGGGTGGTCTTGGCATCTGGTCCTTCATAGATCTAACGCGAATCGTATTTGGCGGCCTGAAAGACAAGCAAGGCTTACCGCTCAAAGCAACAGCCAAGAGCAGGCAAGTTATGAAAACGCTCTACTGGGTATTTGTAGGGCTGCTACTCATGTGTTTTGTCGTGCCGATTATTATTACCTTTACAGCCTTACCGGCACTACAGCATCACGCGAGTGACATCAACAATCAGAACACACTACAGACGGTGACTGCCGATCTGGAGTCATACCGAAGCGCACACGGCAGTTACCCGACCAGCGATCAATTCCAGACCGATACAACGCTTGCTACGACACCGCAAAATGGAGATCTGAAGATCGGTATGGATTACCGGCCAACACCGGCCGATTGCAATGCCGACAGCATCCCGTGCACCGGCTTTACGCTGTCGTACACAGATCCCTTTAGTCACAAGACGTACAAGTCTACGAATTAACCCCTGCTATACTGGATATAATGGCGAATGGGTATTTTCGTGAGCGGTCAATTCCGTACCGGCAGGGACAAACTGCACCGTTTAAGGTATCGCGGAGCAAAATTGAATTATTTATGCAGTGTCCTCGCTGCTTCTGGCTGGATGTACGCCTCAAGATAAGGCGACCCGACGGACCACCGTTCAATATCAATAAAGCAATCGACGAACTATTCAAAAGAGAGTTCGACAGCTACCGAACCAAAGGTGAACCCCATCCGCTGATGGTGGAGTTTGGCGTGGCGGCGATACCGTTTCAGCACGACCAGCTGCACATTTGGCGGGAGACGTTTACGGGGGTAATTGCAATCCATAAGCCAACAAATCTGCATGTTTTCGGTGCCGTTGACGACCTGTGGGTCAATGATACGGGCGAGGTCATGGTAGTTGACTATAAAGCGACGGCGAAGGAGAAAGCTGTTGATATTAATTCAGAGTGGCAGATCAGCTACAAGCGCCAAGTAGAAGTCTATCAGTGGCTCTTGCGCCAAAACGGCCTGAAGGTTAGTGATACGGGCTATTTTGTCTATGCGAACGGCCGGCTGGATCTGGACGGCTTCTTCAATAAAGTCGAATTTAGGACCAAGATCATTCCGTATACCGGCAGTGACGCCTGGGTTGAGCCGACACTCGTAAAGATGAAGGATTGTATGGAAGGCGACATGCCACCGGTAGGCATCTCGGCTATGGGTGGACCCTGCGACTACTGCACGTATGCGCGCCAACGGACCGAGCTAACGCTGCAACACGTAATGAAGCCGAATACCAGGTAATTGTAATTTAGTACATTTAATGTTATTATAAGCCAAATGTTCGAAGATAAAGATACGATTCCGATGGCAGACAGGCTACGTGAGCAGTTGATGGATAGTATCGGCACGATTGGTGTTGCTGCCGCCGGAGAGCGTATTTCGGGCCTCCAACCAAACTTTGAAGGCTTGAATGTGACCGAAGAGGAAAAAGATTGGGGTAACGGGCTCGTAGCGGAAGTCGCCAGGATGCCGCTCATTGCCGAAGCGAACCAGGCGTTATTGGAGGCAGGAGACCGGGAGACGCTCAACCATGAATACCGGGTCGCTGTCTCAACGGCTATCATGGTACGCCGCGCAGGTTACGTGGACATGGTCCATGATGCCGTTGTTGCCGCCCTGGCTCACGATAACTTCAAAGGCCATATGCAAGATATCTACCGTAAGCCCGGCGCGTGGACAACCGATGAACGCCGCCGCAATGAACAACATCCCGTTGAAAGCGCGAATACCCTAAAGTCGCTAGGGGTAGAAAACGAATTTATACTCTATCTTGTTGACCAGCACCATGATGAACTGGTTGAAAAGCCTGAGCGCGGCGTCCGGCCGTATGGCGGCAATCGGATCATGCTGCCGGCTGGCGATATGGGCCACCGCTGGCGTGTTATAAAGCAAATTTTCACACGTTGTGACCATCTTGATGCAAATACACAGCCACGTGTCTACCGGCCAGCTGGAACAGCACCGTTGCGTGTTATCGCCGAGATGGCGAATGATCTGACGGCGCCGCTTGACGAAGTGGACCAGCTCTTCAAAGGATTGCTTCCAGCCGTAGCCGCGGCATAGGACTTGGACTATTCTGCGCTATAATGTCGGTGTAATGGTGCGCTGTATCAACTTGTTGTCGTCAGTATCGCGTTCATCGGCCTCCGGCCGGTAATTTTTCATATCTATTTTTGCATCACTAATCTGTAAGGTACCAAGAAGGACCCACCGATGTTAGACATTCAATTTATCCGCGACAATCCTGACCTCACTACTGAGAAGTCCCACCAAAAAGGGTATAGCGTTGATATCCCAAAATTGCTGGAGCGTGATACGCGCCGGCGCGAGGTATTGACCCGGATCGAAGATCTGCGCCAGCGCCGCAATACACAGGCGGCAGAGCTCAAGAGGCAACGGCCGACTGAGGAGCAGCTGGCTGCCGGCCGTCAGCTCAAAGAAGACGTAAGTAAGCTCGAAGAAGAGCTGCGAACTATCGAAGATGAATATCTTGCGCTTTTGAAAGCGGTACCGAACATGCCTCTCGCGGATGTGCCGGTCGGCGCAAGCGAGTCTGAAAACAAAGTTATTCGAGCAGTGGGCGAGAAGCCGGCGTTTGATTTTCAGCCCAAACCGCACTGGGAAATTGCCGAAGCTCGCGGCTTGATCGATAAAGAGCGTGCGGCCAAAATATCCGGTAGTCGGTTTGCCTATATCAAGGGCGATCTGGTACGCCTGCAGTTTGCAATAATTCAGTTCGTCTTACAGACCTTGGGCAATGAGCAGACGCTCCAGAAGCTAATCACTGACAATAATCTGCAACTGACCGCGAAGCCGTTTACACCGGTCCTGCCACCGGCGATGCTGCGCACCGAGCCGTATACCGCCAGCGCCCGGCTGAATGCCGAAGAAGTGACGTATCGCGCGGGACAGCCGGAGGACGATCTTTGGCTGAATGCCAGCGCCGAGCACACGTTGTGCACGATGTACTGGAACGAAATACTGCCCGAAGAAATGTTACCGATCCGTTATATTGGATACAGCACGAGCTTCCGTCGGGAGGCTGGCACCTACGGGAAAGATACCGAAGGCATTATCCGTATGCATCAGTTCGATAAGTTGGAAATGGAAATTTTCAGCACTGCCGAAACAGGAGAGGATGAACATAGGCTGGCGCTGGCGATTCAAGAACACCTTGTCCAGCAACTGGGTCTGCCATACCAGGTACTGCAAAAGTGCACCTTTGACATCGGTAAACCCAACGCGAGTGGCTACGATATTGAGTGCTGGTTCCCGGGTCAGACCCGCTATATTGAAACACATACGGCTGACTATATGACTGACTACCAGGCACGCGACCTAAAGACGCGCGTTCGCCGCCTGAATGGCAATGTGGAACTCGTTCACACCAACGACGCAACGGCATTTGCGCTCGGCCGCGTCATGGCGGCGGTCATCGAAAATTACCAGACTGCCGATGGCCATGTCCGCGTGCCGGAAGTACTGTTGCCGTTTGTGGGCGGCCTTACCGAAATATAAGCATAGCGGCCTTGCGGCTGTATACATTTCCTGAAAAG